>CAMDEL010000092.1 GCA_945896765.1 Singulisphaera sp. GP187 | reverse complement strand
CCTCTCTGGCGATGCGAAACTGGGAGAAAAGAAGGTCGATATCGTTCCCCCGGATCCAATCGGCGAACTTGGCAGCGGTCATGCCAAGATCAACGCTGGACATGTCGAACAAGTCACGGTTGGAAAAACATAAGTTCTGCAAAGGCTTTTCAAATGAAAAACACTCGTCGATTCGGATTCACGATCGTTGAATTGCTCGTGGTGATTTCAATCATCGTGCTCCTCGTTGGATTGCTTACCTCTGGGCTCTCAGGAGCAATTGCGACTGGCAAACGAACGAAAGAAATGAATCGACTCAAGCAGATCATGCTTGCATGGTCGATGTATTCCGGACAGTATGAAGATCGATTGCTTCCAGGATTCTTGGAAAGTGGTGTCCAACAGGGTGCTCAAGGAAGTTCTGCATGGCAAGTGCGCTACAAAAACAAAAAAGGTACTGAGCTTGATCCAAGGCTCTGCCAGACATACCCGTGGAGGCTGGCTCCATATCTCGACTTTAACACCGAGCCAATCTTGGGATATCGCGAAGATTCGCAGGACAATCTTGACTACTCCCTGTATCAAGACCCCACGATTCCTATCACTCTGCCCACTACGCTCAGCACCTGCACTTCGCTCGAAGGTTCGGGAGCTGCGTTGCAACCAGCCTTTGGATACAACGCATATTACGTGGGAGGATGGTGGGAGACCGGAACAACTGTGCCCACTCTCAAATTTGGAAATGATGGTTACACCCAAGTTGGCTCAACTGGAGTTGCACGAGGCAGACTGATCGCAAGAACTCAATCAGGTATTCCCAATCCATCTGGATTGATTGTATTTGCTGCCAGCATATTCCTGAACCAAAGTCCGACTCCATATTCAAAGTTGGATCAGTATCTGCCGGGAGCTGCATGGGTGACTCCTCATCGGTTGGGACCAGATGAAATTTGGGGATTTGGTGGAGTCACACTCGAAGGAATTGATGTTGCATTAAATGGGCAGACTCATTCCAACGTATCAGAGATGATTTCGTCTTTCCTCTCACCATCGCCCATCATCCAAAGCGGAGACATCGGAAAACTTCTCGTCTATAAAGATCAATCCATTCCATTTAATCGTTATGGCAAGAGCGTTTCAGTCGGTCGTGCGGATGGAAGCGTCAATTCATCAAGCATGACGGAACTGAATGACTTGAGACTTTGGATCCCATGCGCTGAAACACTGAACTTCAGCCACGCACCGTAACACCGTGTTAAAATGAAGCATCGGCATTCCTGACTGAATCAGAATTTCAGACAATATCCGCCGCAAGCATCAAACTTGCAATCGTGACATCGTCGGCGTACTTCACATTCTTGGCAAACGCCTTCAACAATTCCGTCAAACGATTCACGTCATCTTCACAGGTCAAACTTCCTGCCAGAGCTGCGGCAACTCGATCTGGACCAAGCATCTTCCCTTCATCATTTCGTTCCTCTGCAAGTCCATCGCTATAAAGAATCAGTCGGTCTCCCTTGGCGAGGGAAATCTCGGTGGTTTCATACAGGAAATCTTCGACGACTCCAATTGGAATTCCACCATCAACATCGATTAGTTTCACATTTCCAACTCGATCGACAACGCAGTAATAGCCGTGTCCTGCATCGAAGAAGTTGATCTTTCGCGCTGCTGCGTCCACTTCCGCCATCACAAATGTTGCAAATTGACCCGAAACTGCTCGAGAAGAAACGAAGTTTGAAAGATCGCAAATCGCTTTTCCAGCGCGAATACCAGCCGAAAGTTGCGCTTCAAGATGTGCGGTGATGGCAGCCATAAGCAGCCCGGGACCAAGTCCCTTTCCACTCACATCTCCTAGAAAAACCGTTACGCCCAATTGCGTTGAAGATCGGTGAACTCCAAAAATATCCCCTGCGACAACTTGACCAGGAATCGAACACATCGCCCACACAACATCACCTTGATTTCCAGCAGTTGCACCCATCATTCGTTCTTGGACTTGGCGAGCGGCTGCGAGTTCTTCGAGCAATTCGCGCTGGCGAGATTCAAGCTCGAAGCGCTGAAGTTTCATCAGTGATAATCCAGTCCAGCGACCAATCGCCTGACTGAACGACAGCACCTCTTCATAATTCACTTTGCCTTGAAAATGATCGAAATAGAGATATGCCTCGACGCTCGAATCCATCATGATCGGAATGCACGCAGCGCCGTTCACACCAGTTCCAACAATGCTTTGTGCTGCGCCAAACGAATCGTCTTCGCTCAAACGAACGGGCTTCCCTTTAGCGGCGGCGCTCAACAATGTTCGGCTGACAGGTCGATTCTTCAAAGAACCTTCGGGCCATTCACCTATGAGTTCCATACGACTTCCTACTCCAACTCCAGAATCCAAGAATCGAACGATCAATGCACGCTCGCATTTCGTGCCCTCAACACAAACTTTCGCAACTTCGGTCACTATTTCAACCTCTGTTGTTGCGGCATAAATCGAGACGGATGAAGTCATCAGCAGGTCGAGTTGAATTTGTGCTTGGCTCTTCTCCTTGGAAGGCGCCATAACGATCACTGTTCCGCCAGAATCCATCGCCGAAGATTGAACGATTGTTGCCCCTTCGTTCTGCCCCATATCGAAACGAAGCGACCATGGATTCATTCCGATTCGATCGCCACTTCGAAGCGGCATTGGAACACGCGCTTCCAGCGAAACTCCATTCAATGTAGTCCCATGGCGACTTCCCAGGTCGGTGATTGCCCAACGACCATTCAAGAAAATCAGTGAAGCGTGCTGTCGCGAAATAGATTGGTGATCCAAGCGCAAACTGGCACCAGCCGATCGACCGATGATGCATGTTTTTCCATCAGGTTGCAATTGAAGCGCAGATGCTGGGCAAGATCCAAGCGGAACAAGCGTGCATGATTCGTTTGACATACGCCTTTAGCTTTTCGACTCTTGGTACTGCGTCTCTTCTTGCAGACGAACCGATGCAGTTCGTAGCGAAGAATCTGGATCGCCGCCGTGACGTTCAACACCCAACTTCGCACTTGCGACAAGACCTTCCATGACGCCGATCGCCTTGTCGGAATGCGACCGGAAATACATGTATGGAAAGAGCGAAATGAGTGCGACAACCAGACCGCTGGCGGTCGCGACAAGAGCTTCGGCAATTCCTGCAGAAACAAGTCGTGGATCACTCAATGTGTCTTTACCACCAAGTAATTCGAAACTGCGAATGATTCCCGAAACTGTCCCGAGAATTCCAAGCATCGGAGCCGCAGTGACAATCGTTGATTGAATATTCAGGAACCTCTCCAATCGAGGTCTTTGACGCTCGACGGCTGCAATTGCAATTGCATCGGAAGGTCCATCGCAAGCCAAATCATTTGCGACCGCTCCGTATGGACTGTCATCGGACTCTGCCAATGCTGTAACAGTTTCTGCATCATTCATTCGAAGTGCGTTGATCATCGCGCGCAGTCGAACCCGAGATCCACGCGACCCCATCTTGCGCCAGAACCAAATTCGCTCCACCGTCAGGGTGACCGAGACGATACTCAGCAGCAGCAAAGGCCACATGACTGGTCCACCACGCTCCATAAGAAGCGACAATCCATCCCAAAGGAAACTCATAGATTGCAATCATAGTAAGTTGGCGTTTTTCGGGTATTCACTACACTTGATCCTAATGCGTGCAGCACCCACGATTGAAAACGAAGTCTTCTGCCCCTCATTGCTTGGACAGATCGAACGACGGCTTGAACGATTCGTTCACGAAGCTGCCTATCCTTCGAACTTACGAGATGCGGTTTCACACGCTCTTCTTGGGGGCGGAAAACGGCTTCGGCCCCTGCTCACTCTGCGATGCTGTGAAGCAGTCGGTGCTTCTATGAAGGATGCTGTCGAGGCTGCAGCTGCTGTCGAAATGGTGCATGCATTCAGTCTCGTTCATGATGATCTTCCAGCTCTCGACAACGATCTCATGCGACGAGGTCGTCCAACAGTTCATGTGGCGTTCGGCGAAGCAATGGCGATTCTCGCTGGTGATGCGCTCCTCGCGCTTGCAATGCATGCCGCCTGTTCGACTCCTCGCGATGTCGGGCGCATCGCTCTTGAAGTGACCAATGCAACTTCGGCAATGATTGTTGGTCAGGTCTATGACACGCTCGGAGGTTTCAGTGAAGGTGCGACTCCGCACGAGCGACTGCACATTATTCACAACCATAAAACTGGAGCGCTTCTTCGATGCTCATGCAGAGTGGGTGCGATTTGTGGGGGAGCACGCGCAGAAAGTTTTGCTGCCATTGATCATTGGGGAGATCTCATCGGACTCATGTTCCAAGCTGTTGACGATCTCTTGGATGTCACTCAGTCCGCGGAGCATGTAGGCAAGGCTGTTGGCAAGGATCATGACGCAGGAAAACTCACCTATCCAGCGGTGTATGGTGTTGAAGAAACTCGCCATGAAATCGCACGATTACGCAAGGAATCTCTTGCTGCTCTCGAACCGCTTGGGTCAAATGCTGAGCATCTCATACTGGTGACCGAATATCTTGCTGCTCGAACTCGGTAGTTCTCTGCCAAATTCTTGCACCATCGGCAATCAAAATTTTCAAACAGATACTTTCGACTCCGCTTCACAAACTCGCTATACTCCTTTCACAAGAATTACCTATGAATCTCCTTGGAACCATCCATTCTCCAGCCGATCTGAAGGCTCTTCCTCCGGCGGATCTTGTCCAAGTTTGCGCCGAAATTCGCCACGCTATTTGCGAGCAAGTCTCCAAGAGCGGCGGACATTTGGCTCCCAATCTCGGCGTCGTCGAACTCACTGTTGCGATGCACTATGTCTTCGACTTTTCTTATGACCGGTTGCTCTTTGATGTCGGTCATCAGTGCTACACCCATAAACTTCTGACCGGACGACAGCATCTTCTGCCAAGACTTCGACAGCGCGGCGGAATGTCTGGTTTCCCAGAACCACGCGAATCCAATTTCGATCTCTTCACTGTTGGTCATGCAGGGACTGCAATCCCAACTGCTGTCGGTATGGCTCGCGGCGATTCTCTCAACGGTGAAGGTTGGACTGTCGATAAGCCCAATGGTCGGCGAACCGTCTCGCTTATTGGAGACGCATCGATCGTCAATGGCGTTGCAATGGAAGGGCTGAATAATGCAGGAACGCTCAAGAGACAGTTCCTTGTCATTCTCAACGACAACGGAATGAGCATCGCAAAACCACAGGGTGCGGTCTCTGCATACTTCGATCGCTTGCGCCTCTCGCATACTTATGGCGAGTTCAAGAAACGCGCGAAAGAAATGGCGCGACATATGCCAGGCGGCGAAAGTCTCAAAGGTCTTTATCACCGCATGGGCGAATCATCCAAGGCTTTCATCGCTGAAAATCATTGGTTCGAACATTTCGGACTTGTCACGGTTGGACCGATCGACGGACACGATCTTCCGACACTCATCGATTTTCTCAACGAAGCGAAGCACTTTGATCATCCGATGGTTCTGCATGTCAAGACCATCAAAGGCAAGGGTTATGAGTTCGCTGAAAATGACGCATGCGCTTTCCATTCTCCAAGTGCTTTCAAGATTGAAACGATGGAGAACGAAGGATGCAAAGTCGAGATGAAGAAAGGCGGTCGCTCGTTCACCGCTGCCTTCGGCGAAATTCTCACTTCGCTCATGGAGCGCGATCCCAAGGTTGTCGCATGCACCGCTGCGATGCCAGATGGAACTGGAATCAACAAAGTCATCGATAAATTCCCAACTCGCGTTTGGGATAGCGGCATTTGCGAAAGCCATGCATTCGACATGATGGCCGGCTTGGCAAAGACTGGCTGGAAGCCTTTCTTCGCGGTCTATTCGACCTTCCTTCAACGCGCATTCGATCAAGCATTTCAAGAAGCTGCGCTGCAAGGTTTGCCAGTACGACTCTGCCTTGATCGCGCTGGTCTCGTCGGCGGCGACGGCGCAGTTCATCACGGATTCTGCGATATTGCACTGCTTTCAGTCTTGCCGAAGGCTTGCATCATGGCAGCAATGGACGAATCGAGCCTGCGAGCATGCGTCAATTTCATGAACGATTACAGCGAAGGGATTTCCTCAGTTCGATATCCACGCGACAATGTCAGTCCACGCTTTGAAGGCGTCCCGTGCCCGCCATTTGAAATGGGAAAGGCTCGACAACTTGTCGGGCACAAGAATCCCGACGCGGCGATTCTGACTTTCGGAGTCTGCGCAATCGATGCAGCAGAAGCCTTGGAAAAACTCGACGGCGAATATGCGGTCGAACTCTATGACGGTCGCTTTGCAAAGCCAATCGATGGAGATTTGCTGCGAAGACTTCTCACCGCTGGCACTCCGATCATTACCGTCGAAGATCATTCCATCCGCGGTGGATTTGGCGCAGCTGTGCTCGAAACTTGCAATGCGCT
>CAMDEL010000091.1 GCA_945896765.1 Singulisphaera sp. GP187 | reverse complement strand
ATTTTTTCGTCAGGTGCGATAAAGACTGGAGCATTTCGCAGAGCCGCACTCGGCGAGACTGATCCTCGATCAAGCACAAGCGCGAGCAAGAGCAGCGGGAGATATGTGATGCTGGTGAAAAACACACGGCGTGCTGATGCATCGGTTCGAAGATGAAGAAAGCGGAAACTCTCGAAGATCATCCAGCATCCCAGAATGATTGAAATAATGGCGAACCACCAACCTGCAACGCCATAGACCGTCGTCAGCAATCCAAGGGGAATCAAGATGAGAGATGTCAGCACCATTGTTTGCGCGGTGACTTGTCCACTTGGATCGACTGCAGGCAACATCTTGAATCCACCGCGAGCATAATCTTCGCGGTACATCCATGCGAGTGCCATAAAATGTGGCAATTGCCAGACGAAGAGAATCCCTGCGATCACCCATCCGCCAGGCGAGAAGGAACCCGTTGCTGCGGTCCATCCAACGAGTGGTGGAATTGCGCCGCATGCTGCACCAACGATCGTGTTGATCGATGTGATTGGTTTCAGCGGCGTATAAATCAGCGCATACAACGCGATGTTTCCAGTGGCGAGCGCAGCAGGAATCCATCCAGCGGCCCAAAGCAATAGCGCCCACCCGACATATGCAAGCAAGACTGCCATAAGAAAAACTAACGGTCGTCCGATGTGCTTTTGCGGAAGGGGTCTTCCCTCAGTTCGTTGCATCAACGCATCGCGGCGACTTTCGATGAGTTGATTGAACATCGATGCACTCGCAGCAGATGCAGCCGTTCCGAGCAGCGTCCATGCAAGCAGAGTCCAATTTGGTGTTGCTGTTGTTGAGACAATAAATCCAACTCCTGTCGTGACGAGCACCAGTGCATTCAGACGCACTTTCGCAAGCGCTCCAAGCGTGGGCAAAGTCCGAGCTAAGTTTGAGATTGTCGCGACGTCTTCGATCGAACTAGTATAGAAGGTGTAATGAACCAGCCTTCTTCTGATCGTCGTGGACTTTATCTCGCGCTTGGATTTGCGACAACCGTCGTGATGTGGGCCATTGGTTATGTTGCAATGATGCGCCCAGGAATGTTGGCGGGGGAGATTCTCTTTGGAACCATGTTTGTCGCGCTTTTCCTCGGAGGGCTGATCGCCGGACGATTGACGCCAACATCTTCACGAGCTGATGGCGCACGCGCAGGCATCAAGATCGGACTTGTTTCTGCAACGGTCAACTTGTTGGTTGTTGGCAGTCTCTTCGGCCGTGATACTGGCAGTGAGCTATGGGTTCAGCTGGCGATCTGGGTCGGCGGTCTTTATGCCGCAAGTTTGATTTGCGCAGCAATCGGCGGTGCGGTCGGCGGCGGCGGATCGCGCTGGCAATCAAAGTTTCCCGCGACTGCGCTGTTCGGTGCGATCACTGCAGCGACAATATTTTTATTGCTCGTGACTGGTGGACTTGTCACAGGATTAGAAGCAGGACTTGCAGTTCCAGATTGGCCGAATTCATTTGGTCACAACATGCTTCTGTATCCCCTCTCGCAAATGAAGGGCGGCGTGTATTACGAACATGCGCATCGACTCTATGGAATGCTTGTTGGACTTTCGGCGATCACACTCTTGACGCTCGTAGCGCGTTTCGAAAGTGGTCGCCTTGTGCGAACACTTGCGGTGATCGGATTTCTGATGGTTTGTGTGCAAGGATTGATGGGCGGTCTGCGCGTCACTGGTCACATCACTCTTTCGCAAGACGCAGTCAATCTCGCGCCGAGTGTTCCACTTGCAGTTGCGCACGGAGTTTTTGGCCAAATGGTCTTTGCAACATTCTGTTTGATCGCTGTCCTCTGCGGCCGCCGTTGGAAAGGTGATTTTGTTCCGCTTGATGGTGCTGCATCCAAGGGTCGAGTATTGAGCGCTGCGCTCGTGGTGATTCTTCTTATGCAACTGATCTCTGGCGCGATGTATCGCCACTATCAAATTCCAGTTCTAGATGGTCCGCCGACATATCCAAAGTGGGCGATGCATCTGCATCTGACTTGGGCGGCAGTCGCATTGATCAGTACGCTTATGGTTGGAATGCGTGCGATGAGCATTCCGAAATTTCTGCGTCCGATTCCACAACTTGGTCACGGCATTCTGATGCTTGTTGGGATTCAGGTTGCTTTCGGCATCGGCGCGTTGGTGCTGGTCATTACTCGCAAGACCGCTGAGATTCCAATCTCAGAAGTCGTCTTCACAAGTTTGCATCAATCAACTGGCGCCTTGCTGTTGGCAACAAGCGTGATGATTGCAGCGTGGTGGAGGCGACTTACTGTTTCGGCGTCAGCGGCGTCATCGGTGTTGTCGGCGTCGACGGTCGCGCAGGTTTGATCGCTTCTTCGAGTGCAAGCAGAGAATAGATCGTGCAGAGATCGTGATCTGCCTCTTCCCACCGTGAGGATTCATTCACCCACGAGCCATCTGGTTTTTGTTTCGCGACGAGTGCCGCGATTAATTCATCACGCCACGGATGTTCAGCACCCGTGACATCAGTCACCACATCTTGTCGCGCTGCCAAGAGTGCGCGTGAAAGAGCATGGACATAATAAAAATATCCTTGTTGGCCAACACCAGGATTTTCAGCAAATGTCCAGTGCTTGCGAATCCAATCGTATGCGGCGCGTACGCGAGGATCGTCGCTGGAAAGTCCGGCATAAAGCAAACTCTTGAAACCTGCATATGTCATCGAGCCATAACTCTTGAGTGATCGTGGTTGTCCCTCTGGAATCTTTTCGCCATATCGCCCTTGTCCTTCGGCTTCGCTTGAAAAACTTTCGCCGCCATTGGCAGGGGTATATATAAAGCCTCCATCATTCGCACCCGCTTGCGCCCACGCGGCAGAGTTTGTCTGCTGAAGATTCTGCGTGCGACTCAAAAACACAATCGCGCGCTGAACTGCAGGATCTTCGGGTGAAATTTGGGCATCATGCAGCGCATCAAGCATCAATTGTGTATTGGACAAGTCCGGTCGTCCCCACTTTCCATAACCGCTTCCACCAAACCAATCCATGCGCGGCGAAACGCCTTCACTTTGATCCCACTGTTGTTTCGTCAGCCACTCGACGCTTATCTCGATCAATGGTCGATCGGAAGGATCATCCACGGCAGCAAGGCCACTTGTGACTGCGCAGGCAACATAATTTGCAAGGCCGCCTTCTGAATCAGGATTGAATTGAGTGCCAATGCCACCAACTCGCTCTCGCACAAAGTCACGCGCCTTTTTCGCAGACGGATCATTCGCAGGAGTCTTATCTGTTTGTGCGAAAGCTTTCATTCCAAGCGCGGTGACCGCTGTCGCAGCTGCGCTCGACGGTTTCTTTTGATCCGTTCCAACGGCAGGCTTTTCGATCATCCATCCGCCACTGGGATCCTGCGTCGATCGAAGTCGAGCGAGTCCAAGATCAATCGCACGCCGAGCATCTGCCCACGATTTCGCCGAGCATGGAACTTCTTTTGCTTCGATACTGATTCGATGAATCGCCGGCAGAGGTTGCACGATCACACTTGGAAGCGCCGGCAAATTTTGTTCGGTTACTTTTGCTTTGGCGACTCGAGCATCAAGTGGAACGGTCGGCTCGGCAAGCGGGCCTTGCTTTATCGCGCCATCATCAAAAGCCGCAAAGCAGATCGAGGCGAGCCCAATTGTCAATAAACAAGGCAATTTATTCATATTCTGATTATAGGGCGTGCATTGGACATCTGATTTATAAAATTATTCTAAGTGTAGAATGAAAGCATGCTCTCTTTCTTTTCTATCGTTGTTTGCGCAACACTTTCAGTTCCGCCTATTCCAACAATCAGTCAGATTGCGATTTTGGATGCGACTTCGCCAACAGTTTCTCCGACCTTTGGAATGGTCGTCGCCGTCTCTGGCGATCGAGTCGTCGCAACTGGTGCAGATCCATCGAAGGCTGGCGGATCTGTCGGTCAAATCGCAACATTTGTGTTTCAACCTACAGGCGAATGGAAACCATTCCGTGAGATGCAATCAGTCGATGGAGTGAAGCCTGGCGTGATGGTTCTTCAACGTATGACCATGGTTGGAAGCATAATGCTCGTCTCTGAAGATCGTCGTGATGGTGGAAGTAGTACCGTCGCTGCTTTCGAAGCTGCCGAAACAAATTCTGGATGGAAGCAGAGCGGGAAGCTCGAGCCTCCGACTGGATTGCCCGAACCTGCTTTCGGCGGAGTCATCGTGTCGGATGGAGTCTTCGCAGCGATTTCAACGGTCGATATGCGAGTGCTTGGCGAGAAACCTCGAACTGTCAATCCATCTCCAAAAGTTTTTCTTTTCAAGCGAGGTGTTGATGGTTGGAAGGGTCTTGGATTTCTCCAAGGTCGTGATTCGCTCAAGCCAACATTTTTCGGTGCGGCACTTTCCATGACTCCAAACCAGATTGTCATCGGATGTCCAAAGGCAATCACGGCTGCGCCGCATCAAGATTTAGTCGTCGGTGGCGATGCGGTCGTCGTCATCTACCGCATGAACTCCGATGGAATGTGGGCAATTGATGGCGAATTGAAGCCGCCACCTGATCGCTTGGATTATCTTGGATTTGGCTCGACCATCGCATCGAGCGATTCGGTTGTCGCTGTAAGAATGTCCCAGGTTTCTGGTCAGGGTTCGGCAGTCTTGGTATATCGGCGTGGCGAGACTGGTTGGGTCTATGACGGCGAATTGAATCCACTTATCGATGTGACTCCAGGTTTAGGATGGGGAATCTCACTTGCAATCACTGATGGTCGAATTATTGTTGGCGATCCAACCGCGCTCAATGGTGATAAGAATCCAGGTTATGCCGGCGCATTTACTAAAGACAATAATGGTACTTGGGCGGAATCTGTTCGCTTTCAACCAAATGTTCCTGTGACTTCAGCACGATGGGGAGTTGGAATTCGCACTGATGGTCGGCGAGTTGTCATCGCGCGTCCGCAAAGTGAGCGCGAAGGGGTTATGCCTGGCGGCGCTTTAGTATTCATGCTTCCACCAGCAGACTCCACTCCGCGTCCGAGTGCGACTTCCGCATCCTCGCCAGCTTCAACAAAATCTTTGACCGCCCCTTAACTTGGGGTGGACTGTTATTCCCAGTCTTGGACTGTCACTCCCAGTTCCGCACCACGCACGCTGCGCATAAAACTCCGCAGACGATATTCATCGGCACGATCCAATTTTGTTGCAGGTGAATTGGTGCGACCACATTCATGACAATCGCCATCGCGCCGAAAATCGCAGCCCATGCAGCAAACTTCAGCTTTGCCAGCCAGACTGCGCTGATGAGTGCAGCGATCGAAATCGCCCATGCGATGATCACACTGAGCGGTTCGCTCTCCATCGGACCGAACTTGGCTGCGCGCGCAAAGAGGAGGGCGCCCATCGCACCCACGATGATCAATAAGACTTTCACGCTGCACAGAATACACATTGGGCTATTCTTGCACCTATGAATCCCGCGCAGCGTGATCAAGCGCAGCGACTCTTCGAAGAAGCCATTCGTGGCGGAACACCTGATCCAGCGTCATGGGTCGCTACGCAAACTATTGACGAGCAAGTCCTCGCGGAAGTCAAGCGCTTGCTCACTGAGCACAGTGCACATCTGACGCACGCAGAACATCCGCCGGCAGAAACTCCAAGTCGTCTTGCTGATGCGCTCTTGAATCAAATTCTGGGTGAGTACCGCATCGAAAAATTGATTGGGAGTGGCGGCATGGGGCGCGTCTATCTCGCGCGAAGCACAACTGAAGCAACTCGCGAAGTTGCGATGAAAGTTCTTGGTCGAGCAGTGACGAGTCAGATCGCTATCCAACGATTCGCTCGTGAAGCAGAAGTGATGAAGAAACTCGATCATCCTGCAATCGCATCTTTTTATGCAAGTGGAATGTATGACGATGGCGAGGGAGCTGTTCCGTGGTTTGCGATGGAATACATCTCAAATGCTCAGGAACTCACCATGTGGTGTGACAACAAGCACCTCGGTCTTCGCGAAAGGCTCAGCATTGTTGCGGAGATCAGCGATGCGATTGGTCATGCTCACCGAATGGGAATTGTCCATCGTGACTTGAAGCCAGCGAATATTTTAGTTGCGGTAAATGGATCCCCAAAAGTGATCGACTTTGGTGTCGCGCGATGTCTTGGAAATGATTCTGAGATGACAGCAGTGCAAACGCAGACTGGCCAACTCGTCGGAACGATGCAGTACATGAGCCCGGAACAATTTGCTGGCGATCCACGCAAGATCGATCAGCGAGCGGATGTCTATGCACTCGGAGTGATTCTCTTCGAATTGATTTCTGGAACATATCCGCATGATGTTCGAGCACTTTCCGTTCACGAAGCTGCGCGAGTCGTTTGTGATATTGATGCGCCAGATGTTCGATCAACGACATCAGAAGTCGATGAGGAACTTTCAGGAATCGTCGCCAAGTGCCTGCGT
>CAMDEL010000090.1 GCA_945896765.1 Singulisphaera sp. GP187 | reverse complement strand
GAATGACACCAGGCGGCACGATGTGTCCTTCGTACCGCGTTCTGAAAGATGAACGACACTCGACTCGAGGTCGTGCGAATGCGTTGCGTTTGGCTGTCACTGGACAACTGGGACGTGGCGGAGCGATCGCTTCGAACACACCCGCATGGAATGATCCTCAGACCAAAGCAACGCTTGATCTTTGTCTTTCATGCAAGGCGTGCAAGACAGAATGCCCAAGTAATGTTGATATTTCCAAACTGAAAGCAGAATTTACTGCGCAGGAATATTGGAAGCGGGGAGGTGTTCCATGGCGCATTCGACTGATGGGAAGAATTCGCACATTAAACATAATGGGAAGCGCGCTTTGGCCGGTTTCGAATTGGGCCATTCATTTTGAGCCATTTCGACTTGCGATTACAGCACTCATGAGATTTTCTCCGCGTCGATCACTTCCTCCGTTTGGACCTTCTTTGCGATCTTGGATGAGTCGCCGAGCAGCTGGCAGTTTGAGAACAAATGGCCCAGAGTCACTCCAAGAAAGATCGACCGTTCTGCTGATGCCAGATTGTTTCAGTCAATGGTCGCAGCCCGAAGTTGGGCGCGCTGCCGTTGAAGTACTGCAAGCATTTGGCTATCGCGTCGTTCTTCCAAATGCTGGATGCTGCGGTCGCGCGGCGATTTCGAATGGGATGTTGGCAGAAGCTGCGCGCATGAGTTGCGAAACTGCGCTTGCTCTGAGCGATGCAATGAGACGCGAAGGAGCAGTTGCGCTATTGGGTCTCGAACCTTCGTGCGTTTCTGCAATCAAGGATGATTGGTTGGACTTAAAGATGTCAATCGATCGGAAACTTCTCGTCGCGCTTGCGGCGAAAACTTGGATGATCGAAGAGTGGATTGATCGCAACTGGGATTCGCATCCGATGCGACCGGAGTTCGCGAAGACTTCCGAGGAAGTTGTTCTGCATGCGCACTGTCATCAGAAAGCGCTGTGGGGAGCGGCAACTTCGTACGGATTGTTGCGCCGCATTTTCGGTGAATCGGCGCAGACCCTTGCGACAGGTTGCTGCGGTATGGCTGGCGGATTTGGTTTCCAAGCTGCGAACTTTGATCTTTCGATGCGTATTGCGCAGCAGGACTTGTTTGCAAAGCTGGATACGCATCCCGACGCAATCATTTGCGCTCCAGGTACGAGTTGCCGTCATCAAATCGCAGATGGACTCGAAAGAACTGCGCTCCATCCGATCGAATTGGTGGCACGTGCGATCGCCGACCGAGTCAATTGAATATGTGACGTCAACGATTTTCTCGAAACGGCGGATGCCGTAAGATGTGGCTATGAACACCCAGAATCGTGCCGAAACTGAAGCCGCTTTCCACGCTGAGACGCAAATCAACCTCGCCGAAGGAAAGGTGCTGATCGTTGACGATAACGAGCAGAATCTCGAGTTGATTCAGGCATATATGGAAAGTCTTCCATGCAAGATGATCTTGGCTCATGACGGTATCGAAGCGATGGCGAAAATAGAATCGGAACGACCCGACCTTGTATTGCTGGATGTGATGATGCCCAAGATGTCTGGATTTGAAGTTTGTCAACGCGTGAAGGCAAACCCATCGATTCGTGAGACCATCATCATTATGGTGACTGCACTCCACGAACTTGGTGATATGGAACGCGCAGTCGAATCTGGCTGCGACGATTTTGTTTCAAAGCCCGTGAATAAAGTTGAATTGCTGACGCGCGTGCGAGGTCTGATGAGCCTGCGATTGCTGAAAAAGAAATTAGCGTCGTTCCTCGCTGACAACGAACGCGCTTGAGCGGTACAAACTGCAAACCACAGATCGATTTGAATTCTGAAAGTGTTGGCTTATGCCGCGGTCCGAGAAACGATGGCAGGGGTGTCGCCGAGTCGTTCCCAAGGCGTGGACTCTGCGCGGGGTTCGAGTGCGCTTTCGAGATGCTGCAGATAGCGATTCAGGTCATATGCATCGAAGGTGATAAGCCACTCGCGATCCGCTCCTGGATTGAGTGCGACGATTGATTCAACAAGGTGGTCGACAGTTCCAGTTGCGCGGTCGTTTGTCATAGTGACTATTCATCGGTCTTCAAAGCGCCTTTCCTGACCATAAAATGCTGAAATGCCGCATGACTTGCAGGCCTTCTGGCGCATATCACGGGTCGAACCACGACTTCTTGTGGTCGAGGTTGCTTTGAGCCACGAGCCATAGTTTCTTTGCAGCGAAAGTTTTTCAATAAATATTGGTCGTTCGCAAGGATGGAAAGGGTCGCAATCGCCGTCGCCGTACACTCGGCAAGATTTACGATATCGAATGATTTCCATATGAGCCTCCAACCTTCTTCAACAGCGAATCGTCTGATCTGGTTGCGCCGACCTGCTCGCTTAGTCGAGAGTGACGTCGCGCTGATTCCAAAATCGACGAAGGCAGACATTGATGCAGCCTGGGATCAGATGGTCGTAGAGAATCCTCGTCTGACCGATGGACCATGTTGGCATGTCCTTGGCGTCGGGCGCGACGGTCACGGTGGGGCGACGATCCATGTCACGCGAACAACATATCGAATGGGCGCTGTGCGGAGTGTTGGAGTGGCAACCGGATTTGCTGGACTTGGAACGAAGGCAATCGCGCATTGGCAAGGTCGATGCTTGATTGGCAAGCGTGCAGATTCTTGTGCGACCTATCCATCGCACTGGGAATTCGCGCCGGGCGGTGCAGTCGAACCTGGCGAAGACCCGATTGAAGGCATCGTGCGAGAGTTGATGGAGGAGTGTGCGGCACGACCTCTGTTGCGGCCAAAACCAGTTGCGCTTCTCTTCGATCAGAGTGCAGGCACCTGGGAGATCATTCACGATATTCAGCTTGAATCTCCGCCAGATTCCCCGCCAAATTGGGAGTATTCCAACATGCAACTGATGGATGGATTTCAGTTTCCAATGCCCGCATCACCGTGTTCAATTTTGATGATTGAAGTTGCGCGAAGTCTTGTTGGGATGTGATTTCTTTATCGCAAAACGAATTCTGCGCTGTCCATTGATGTGCTCGTGATTGATTCAGCTTGCTTCTGCAGTTCGCTTGCACGCGGTCCGACCCACTGAACACGCTTGAGAGCATTCGTAACAATCTGACTCGCAGCTCTGCGAATCTGCTTCGTTTGTGTTTCATTGAATTTGCTGCGCAATCGTCCAGTGAGTTGAGCGGGGCTCAGCAAATCTTTGAATCCATTGGTTGCAGCGAGAAGCGTCGCATTCGAACCAACAATGTCAACTCCATATTCTTCCTCGCCGGGTTCTCCTTTCGGCCATGCGAATCCGCCACCGCCATAGATTCCGACTTCATGACCCGAGAAAACAATAAGTCGAATGCTTATGTTTGTTGCTTCGGGGTCAATAGCAGTCTTGCCGGCCAATGGGACCCAGAGCAACTCGACATGCAGCACATATCCAAAGAGTTCAGCGGAATTTCCTGTTGGGTTCTGAAGTTGTTCTCGGGTGAGATCGCTCAAGATGAATGATGTGTTTGCAAGGTCGAGGGAATATGTGGCGTTCCCATCCGCGGTCGGAAAAGTTCGCGGCGTATCACCAATTGAGGTGAATTCCAGTCGTTCTGGAGCGCTCACGCCACAACCACACAACCACAAAATGCACAGAAAAGATGCGAATGTCGAAGAACATTTCATCAAGAGAGTCGTGTGGAATGTGAAAGAGTGACTTCGCATATGGGCGTCGTCCCCGGTTCAGCAATCAACGCCGATACGGTGATTGCGATGCGCCAAAATCAGCGCGGTCTGTAGGCATTGGAGTTGGGCTTATGCCAGCGGAATTGAACCCGCCAGCGGAACTGACGCCAATGAGCAGCGGGGCTTTCATTCCAAGAGTTGTAATTGGATTTCGCTCGACGATCAATCGCAACGCTGCGCGAGGTATCGAAGGCAAATTTGTTCCAAGCGCATATGAGTTCAGAGAATAGATCGCTTCGACCGCAGCTGCAGGAGAGCCGAATGGAAATCCAGAGGCGAAGAAAATCTTGTCCAGCACCCCGACTTCATGAGCCTGCAAGAGTGATGTATAGAGACGCCAAGATTGTGAAGCGATTGCGCTGGTGTCGGCGTAGATCCCAGAGTGCTTTGACAGCAACGCGATTGTCTCGTCAATCCAAGGCGAACCAATTTCAGAAAGAACGATCTTGAGCGTGGGGAATGATCGTGCCACTTCATCCCAAGGCGCTGGTCGGTCGTATTCCAAGATCATCGCAGGGGTGAAAATTCCAGGACGTGCGACAAAGATCGGCAAATTTTCGTTCGCGCATCGATCATAAAAACGCATCGCGGTGGAGTGAGTCGGATGAAAGCCTTGGGCAGATGGCGAAATGTTGACGCCAACAAGACCTAATTCTTTTGCATGATCAAGATCATCCGACCATGATGGGGACATGGGATCGATCCCAGCAATACCTGCCAAACGATGCGGCTGCCGCCCCACGATGTCGGCGACGAATTCGTGGGGGATGACGGCGGAAAGTGCCTGAGACTTAAAACCGTGGACGAGTGCGCATCCGATGCAGTCAATTGCTCGAGTATGTGCGCCGATAGTCCCGTCGAGCCCGCCGGGTCGTCGAGCGCCGCTGCGAATCCCTTCAGCCAACTCGAATCCGAGTTGTTCGGGAGAATGCCAAGCTCTTGTGAGGACGTCGAAAATCATGGTCTGTTCAGAGTATAACCAGTTTGGCTCATTTTGCGATCTGTCCGATGGAAATCACACAAGTACCCATCGTCAATTCTTGCTGAGATACTTTGAAGAAACCAACGGAAATCAGTTGGTCAGAAAGTTGCTTCGGATCAAAAAAAGTCTCGACTGAGCGCGGGAGATATCGATATGCACCTGATCCGTCGCGAGCGAGAATGGTCGCTGTCCAAGGCATGATGTGATTGGTGTATAGATTGTGAAAAAAGCGCACAAATGCATTGCGTGGCTGAGAGAATTCCAGAATGACAAGTCGGCCATTCGGCTTCAGAACTCGCCGAAATTCTCGAATTGCTTTCAAAGGATCTGCAACGTTTCGAATTCCAAATGCGATTGAAACGATGTCAAATGATTGATCTGGATATGGCAGTGACTGTGCATCTCCATCGACATATTGAATTTCTGCAATCCGTCCGCCGATTCGAGTGGCTTTGCTGCGTGCATAGTCCAACATTGCCGGCGTGTAGTCGAGCCCGATGACCTTGCCCGCGCCTGCCAACACGAAAGCTTGCGCAAGATCTCCAGTGCCGCACGCGACATCAAGTACGGATGCACCGCGAACTGGGTCAGCAAGACGAACCGCTCTCCTTCGCCAGGACTGATCAAGCCAGAAAGAATGCACACGATTATTGATGTCGTACGCGTGAGCGATCGCAGTGAACATTTCTCGAACACGTTCTGCTTTGTCAATTCGCCCATGAGGATTTCCTTTGAGCGCATTCGCATCCCATCCAGCAGCTTTCGTATCTGGAAAGCTTGACGAAGATTTTTCGTCATGCTCTGTAGTGGGTTGGATTTCACTCTGAGGGGCCATTTCATGATCCTAGCCTCAGTTTGTGTGCCTGATAAATGATCTTAAAGGAGCGGATAACGCTTTTGAAGGCTCATTTTTGTCCAACACTTGCTTTCGCACAAGAGCGGACGATGAGATGTGCATGACAAACGTAACAAAGAACGTGCAGATGAATATGGAAATTGCTCTTGAGAGACTTCTTCAACTTTGTGTTTCAGGAGACAGAGTTGCAACAAGAACATTCATAGAACAAGCTCAATTGCACGGATACTCTTCGATGCAACTCTCGAATGAATTATATTGGCCGACAATGCAGACGATTTTTCGAATGTGGCGCCAAGACCAAATGACAATGCTCGCGTATCAATATTCAACGAGAATTCTGCGGATGTTGGTTGATCAAGCTCAGGCTGGGTATGAACAAGCACCGCGCAATGGTCGAACAATTCTCTGCGTGTGCGGAGGGAATGAGTCCGAAGATCTCGCGGGACAATTGTGCAGTGATCTTCTTGAAGCGAGTGGTTATGAAATTTTCTTCGCTGCTGGGGGCGTGGCGAATGACGAACTCTTGTCCGAAATTGGGCAACGTCGGCCAGATGCAGTTGTGGTCTTTGCAGCATCCGCTGCAGACGCGCCAAAGATTCGAGGGTTGATTGATACCGTTCGCAGCAGACAAGCGAATCCAGGGATGCCGATCATTTGTGGAGGTGGGGTCTTTGCCAGAGCGCCAGGGCTTGCCGAAGAAATGGGCGCAGATGCGACGGCCGATGATCCATTCGCGGTCGAACGAATGATCCGCGGCGCACTCGCGTCACCTCAGACAAGAGCAGCGCCAGTCGCAGCGCCAACCGTTTCGCTTCGACGCCGTGCCGCCGTAGCATGATGGAAGTGAAGTCAGCTCCTCCAGATTCGATCCTCCTGCGTGCT
>CAMDEL010000089.1 GCA_945896765.1 Singulisphaera sp. GP187 | reverse complement strand
GACTATTCAGGAACGCAAGCATGCAAAGCTCTGCGGGAGGAAGGGTATCGCGTCGTGCTGGTCAATTCGAATCCTGCAACGATTATGACCGATCCCGCGTTGAGCGATCGAACATATATCGAACCAATCACGCCAGAAGCAGTCGAGAGAATTTTCGCCAAAGAGAAATCCATTGGTCATCCAATTGATGCGGTCCTTCCAACCATTGGGGGACAGACCGCGTTGAACTGCGCGTGCGTGCTGCACGACCGCGGCATTCTTGAAAAGTATGGCGTCGAAATGATCGGCGCATCACGTGAGGCGATTCGCCGCGCGGAAGATCGCGAAGCGTTTCGAGAAATCGTTCGTCGACTTGGATTGCATCAGCCGCATTCGAAGACCGTTACAAACATCGAAGACGCGCGTGTGTTTCTGGAAGAGATCGGCTTGCCAGCGATCATTCGTCCTGCGTTCACGCTTGGCGGCAGCGGTGGTGGCATCGCATACAACTTGGAAGAGTTCGAGGACATCATTCGTCGCGGACTTTCCGCCAGCATGATTGGTCAAGTGCTCATCGACCAAAGTGCACTTGGATGGAAGGAATACGAACTTGAAGTTGTTCGAGATCACAAAGACAATTGCATCGTTGTTTGTTCGATCGAAAATATCGACGCGATGGGCGTGCACACGGGCGATTCGATCACGGTCGCACCGATTCAGACACTGACTGACCGCGAATATCAACGGATGCGCGACGCATCCTTCGCAATCATGCGATCTGTCGGCGTTGATACGGGCGGATCCAATGTGCAATTCGCAATCAATCCTGCGAATGGTCAGATGGTTGTTGTCGAGATGAACCCGCGCGTTTCGCGATCATCTGCGCTCGCGTCAAAGGCAACAGGATTTCCTATCGCGCGCATCGCCGCAAAATTGGCGGTGGGATATTCGCTCGACGAATTGCGCAATGACATCACAGGGTCGACGAGCGCATGCTTCGAGCCATCGATCGATTATGTCGTGGTGAAGATGCCGCGGTGGACATTCGAAAAGTTCCCTGAAGCCGACGAAACGCTGACCACGCAAATGAAGAGCGTTGGCGAGGCGATGTCAATCGGTCGCACATTCAAAGAGGCGTTGCAAAAAGCAATTCGCTCGATGGAAGTCAAGCGATTTGGATTCGGACTCGATGCGAATGACAAGTGGCTTGCAGGTCGTCGTGCAGCGAAAAAGGAATTGGCGGACGGATCTCTGCCAGTTTGGCCGATTCCCGAAGAACTTTTGCGCCGCAAGTTGACGGTGCCAAGTCAGGGGCGACTGTATTTCGTTCGGTATGCATTGAAGATGGGATGGACCATCGAACAAGTTGCGCAATCAACTGGATATGACAGATGGTTCGTCGATCAGCTCAAGCAACTTGTGGAGTTCGAAGATGTTCTCTGCGCGGTCGATCGATTGGAAGATCTCCCCGCAGACTCGCTTCGCCGAGCAAAGCAATTCGGATATTCCGATGCGCAGTTGGCATTCCTCTATATGGGCAGCATCTCGACGAAAAATATTCTCGCCGTGCGAGCGCATCGCAAGCGATTGAAAGTTGAACCCGTCTTCAAATTGGTCGATACATGCGCAGCAGAATTTGAAGCCGTCACTCCATACTTCTATTCCACATATGAAACGCCCGTATTCAACGCTGGAATCGCTGTTGTCGACGACGAAATTCGAATCTCGCCTCGCCCGAAGATCATCATTCTTGGCGGCGGTCCAAATCGAATCGGTCAAGGAATCGAATTCGATTATTGCTGCTGCCAAGCCGCATTCGCCTGCGCTGATATGGGCTTCGAGAGCGTGATGATCAACTCGAATCCTGAAACGGTCTCAACCGATTATGACACCAGCGATCTTCTCTTCTTTGAACCGCTGACCCTCGAAGATGTATTGAATGTGATCGAACGACTGAATGGCGGCGGTGTCGACGTGAAGAATCGCTCAGGTGGAGTCGCTGGCGTCATCGTGCAATTCGGCGGACAAACGCCGCTCAATCTTGCGCATGGACTTCACGCCGCTGGAGTACCGCTGATCGGCACGGGCATCGACTCGATCGACTTGGCTGAAGATCGTGATCGATTCAAGGCGATGCTGGAAGAACTCGGCATGAATCAACCTCCAAGTGGAATTGCGCGCAGCTTGAACGACGCACTGCAAATCGCGCAGCGCATCGGATATCCCGTGCTTGTTCGTCCGTCGTATGTCCTCGGTGGTCGCGGTATGGAAACATGCTTCGATGAAACGAGTTTGAAGCGATATATGTCCGAAGCGGTCGATGTCAGCGAACTCGCTGATCGTCCGATTCTCATCGATCGTTTTCTTTCAGATGCAATCGAAATCGATGTCGATGTTGTTTCTGACTTCATTCCAAACGAAGAGAGTCGATCATCGGCCATCACTCTTCACGCCAGCGAATCCAGAGCTGTGGTCTGCGGCGTGATGGAACATATCGAAGAAGCCGGTATTCATTCGGGCGATTCGACATGCACAATTCCACCTTATTCCCTGCCGAAATCAATGGTTGATCGAGTTGCCACTCAAGCGCGCGCACTCGCCAAGCGACTGAAGGTGCGCGGATTGATGAATGTGCAGATGGCATGCAAGGACGACGTGCTGTACATCTTGGAAGTCAATCCTCGTGCTTCACGCACCGCACCATTTGTCAGCAAGGCAAAGGGAGTTTCGTGGGCACGCGTTGCTGCCAAGGTGATGATGGGAGCATCCTTGGATCAATTGAATATTCACGAAACCGCAGACGCAAATTTCTTCTCTGTGAAGGAATCGGTTTTCCCTTTCGCAAAGTTTCCAGGCGTCGATGTGATCCTCGGTCCAGAAATGCGCTCGACCGGCGAGGTGATGGGCGCGGATCGTTCCCTCCCCGTCGCATTCGCAAAGGCGCAGATGGCAGCGGGTGTGATGCTGCCGACAAGCGGTAAAGTTTTCCTTTCAGTGCGCGAAAGCGACAAGCGCGCTGCGATCGACATCGCACGCAGTCTTATTGCAGCTGGGTTCACGCTGATTTGCAGTCGCGGAACGCACGAATACCTTGCAAACAATGGCGTGAAATCAGAACTTGTGCCAAAGATTGCAGAAGGTCAACGACCAAACGTCCTAGATCTCATCCGCTCTGGCGAAATCGTGCTGATTATTAATACTCCCACTCGCAAGGGCGCGCACACAGATGAAGGTCGCATTCGCGCAGGTTCCGTGCGTTCTGGAACGCCGATCATGACGACAGTGGCAGGCGCTCGTGCAGCAGTTCAGGCAATTTCCGCCTTGCAAATCGGTGCGTGGGATGTCTGTGCAATTCAGGATTATTTCCCGCATCTCGCTCGGCCAGCTTTGCCTGTGGCCGCTCCAACAATGAACGTCTGATCGACACTTTTCGAAGCAACGCTAGACTTCGGTACTCATGAACAGCATCATTCCACTGACTGGCGGCATCCCCCAACTGATCGTAAATGTAATTGTCATCGTTGTGATGCTTCACGTGCTTCTTGGCGGCTGCGCATACGGCGTTATGTTGGAACGCAAACTGAGCGCGTGGATGCAAGATCGTGTTGGCCCAAATCGCGTTGGTCCCAAAGGATTACTGCAACCAATCGCTGACGGATTGAAATTCATCATGAAGGAAGAGCACACTCCGCATGGTGCGGATGCAGTGCTGTTCACGCTTGGTCCAGGACTAACCATTATTCCTGCAATGGCCGCATTCGTGATCATCCCTTGGGGCGGAATTCTCGATCTCGGTTCGCTCCCTTCGGCGATCACATCATTTCTGGGTATTGGTCCATCGCTTGTGAAAGTTGTCGGCGCAAATCTGAATGTTGGCGTGATCTATCTGATCGCCGTCACCAGTCTTGGCGTCTACGGAGTCGCGCTCGGCGGTTGGGCCAGTAACAGCAAGTTTTCATTCCTCGGCGGACTTCGCGCAAGTGCGCAAATGATTTCATACGAAATCCCAATGGGGCTTTGCCTGCTGTGTGTGATCTTGATCACTGGATCGCTCGAGCCTTACGCCATCATCACCCATCAACAGCAGTTCAGTTGGAATGTGGTTCAGCAACCTCTCGCTGCGATCCTCTTCTATACATGCATGTTGGCAGAATCGAATCGTGCGCCATTCGATCTTGCCGAAGCAGAGAGCGAATTGGTCGGTGGATTCCACACCGAATATTCGTCGATGCGCTTCGCAATGTTTTTCCTCGCAGAATATTTCCACGTCATCACAGGGTCGGCCTTCTTCGCATTGCTTTTCCTCGGCGGATGGAGCGTGAATCCATTTGGCGGTCTCGTTCCTGCAAGTTGGAATTGGGATCTTCCGCTTGTTGGAGGAATCGGCTTGATCCTTCTGCAAATGGCAATCATGCTTGGAAAGACGGCATTTATGGTCTCTTTCACCATGGCAATTCGTTGGACTCTGCCGCGATTCCGCTTCGATCAACTGATGAAACTCGCATGGCAGGGGATGATCCCCGTCTCGATTCTGCTCTTGGCATCTGCAGCAGTCATGACCTATTACGGCATCACGCAGTATATGTGGATTGCAACGGGCGCATGCTTGGCGATCATTTGGATTGCCTTTCCATTTATGCCCCGTCAAGAGAGTCCAAATCGCCGCATTCCAATCATCGGCAGTCGATTCTCGCCACTTCCAGACGAACGGGTGGTCACAGCATCAACTCATCCCATCGCTCTCAACGATGCAGCGATTCCAGATCCTCGTCAAGGGACGATGTCCATCCACTGATCCGTGCGCCTTTCCTTCCTCGACATTCTGCGCTCGATCTTCGCCCTCGCACGATTGGCGTTGTCTTCGAAGTTTCGTATGCGCAGCAGATATTGGAAATGGCGCGATGAAACTGCTTTCGGTTTGAACTCATCTTCGATCTCACGCGGCGCTCGTCTGCATGCAATGTTGGAGTATGGCGCGTGGGTCGCTCGCATGCGACACCTCATGCGCTGACTTGCGTTTTCCCATCATCATCGGTTACAGTTCGCTTGTGGCGTATTGCAGCGCCACATGACCGAATATCTTTTGTGTTTCTCTGCAGGCGCCGACCGAACTCCGACTCGACCGGCGCCTGCGTTTTTTTTGCCTGCGCTTTTTCTTGAATCGGTGAATTCGGCTCAATCGGACATAGAATGCCAAGCGTGTCGAAAGTCAAAACCAGTTTCGTCTGCAACGAATGCGGCGCAATCTCTCCGCGTTGGGCGGGTCGTTGTGTGGAATGCGGAGCATGGGATTCGGTCGAACCATTTCAAGGAAGCGACACAGAAGGTGATGACTCATCTCGATCGGCTATCGATGGTGTTTCTCCATCCGCCGCGCCGATGGCGGAAATTTCACCACTCGAAGTGCCAAGATTGCCAACAGGCATCAGCGAATTTGATCGAACGCTCGGAGGTGGATTGGTTCCAGGCAGCGCGGTCTTGGTGGGAGGCGATCCTGGAATTGGCAAAAGCACACTGCTTTTGCAGGCGTTTTCCGCATTAGCGGCACGAGGCGAGCGTGTGCTTTATGCCAGCAGCGAAGAGAGCGCTCAGCAAGTCAAGTTGCGCGCGGAGCGAATTCTCGGCGAGATGACATCAGCAACTCGCGACGCAAATTTATTCCTCCTCGCAGAAAGTTCAGTTGCGCGAATCACCAACGAAGCACGCAGAGTCCGTGCGTCTGTGCTTGCCATCGACAGCATTCAACTCGTCCACAGACATGACGCAGATGCATTGCCGGGATCGATGACCCAACTTCGCAGATGTTGCATGGAACTCGTGCAATTCGCAAAGACAACGGGCACAGTGGTGATGATCGTTGGCCATGTCACAAAGGAGGGCGACCTCGCAGGACCAAAGCTGCTCGAACATCTTGTTGATGTCGTTCTCTCGTTCGAAGGTGATCGTCATCACGCATACCGCCTCGTTCGTGCAAGCAAGAATCGCTTTGGTTCGACTCACGAGATCGGACTCTTCGAAATGACTGGCGAAGGCTTGGCCGAAGTCGACGAAAGTGCGCTCGCTGCGGCGAATGCAACGGATGCAAGACCAGGAACTGCAATTGTGCCAGTGATGGCAGGCAGTCGCGTGTTGCTCGCAGAAATTCAGGCGCTCGCAGTTGCTGGATTTCTCGGCAGTGCCAAACGTAAAGCAAGTGGAATGGACAGCGGTCGACTTTCGATGATGATCGCGGTTCTTGAAAAACATGGTGGACTTCGCCTCGCAGACCAAGATATTTATGCAAGCGTCGCCGGTGGTTTGCGTATCGTCGAGCCCGCTGCAGATTTGGCAGTTTGCTTATCGATCGCTGGCGCTCATTTGGCGCGCGCGCTTCCTCCCGCGACCGCAGTTCTTGGCGAAGTTGGTTTGTCAGGAGAAATTCGCCCAGTTCGAGCGCTCGACCAACGGGTTGCAGAAGCGATTCGCCGCGGTTGCTCCACTGTTCTTGTTCCATCAGGTCAAACAGAATCAATCAA
>CAMDEL010000088.1 GCA_945896765.1 Singulisphaera sp. GP187 | reverse complement strand
TCGGATGTGCATCAATCGCTGATCGCTCTGACATCAAGAGATTTCGGACAATCCACGGCGGACAATGGTTGGGATATGAAGCGTTGGTGGACTTGGTTCAATACCGAATATGTGCCTTTCAAGCAGGCACAAGCAGCGAGCCAAATTGTGCCAGTAACGCCTGCGGAAAAGCCAGTTTCACCGCCAGCAGAAAAAACTTGATTTCAGCGCATAAGCGCTTCTGAACAGACTGCAGCGGAGAGTGCGAAATAATCTTCGGAGCAGTTGTAAGCCTGCGCTGAAACTCGCGCGTGCCACACACCACCCCAGTCAATAACTGGCACTTCGATTTTGTGTGCGTCGTAGAGTTTTGCTTGAAAGTCAGCTTCTGAAGCGAATCGCATTGAGATCGCAGCCGGAAGTGGAATCGTTGCCATCGATCCAATCATCGAACCATCGATTGGAGAAATTGAACGAGTTTCAAAGTCTTGACAGAGTTTTTTTTGCGCCCAAGTAGCAAGTTGATGATTGTGTTCGCGAATGCCCCCTGGAAATCCACTGCGAACAAATTCGATCGCTGTTGGAATAGTCAACCAAGGTGCGAAGTCGCGCGTTCCTTGCCAATCAAATTCTTCTGCAAATCCATGACCGTGCATATGGCTCGTTGTTTCAGGATGCGTCCAAGTTTCAGTCTGCGTAGAGGCAACAAGAAATGCGCAACCTTTGGGAGCACAAACCCACTTATGCAAATTTCCCGTGTACCAGTCCGCGCCAATTTCATCGATGTTCAGTGGAATCATTCCAGGAGCGTGAGCGCCATCAACCAAACAAAGAACTCCCTTGTCGCGACAAGCGCGCGCGATTTCTGCGACCGGCAAGATGACAGCGGTTGGACTGGTGATGTGATCGACGATGACCAAGCGTGTGTGAATGTCTATCGCTTTCATGAAACGATCAAGAACAAGTTGATGATCTTCAAGTGGAAGCGGAAGATCCAGAATGACCGCCTCACATCCAAATCGTTCGCAACAATATTGAACGGCTTGCCGAACTGCGTTGTAACCCTGATTGGTAATCACGATTCGGTCGCCACACTTCCATACGATGCTGCGAAGAACTGCACCGACACCAGTCGTTGCATTCGTGATCAACCCGATTCGATGCGGCTCTGTACCGATGTACTCACCCAGCACATGCTTGACTTCGCCAAGGTGCTGCTTCATCTTTCGAGCAATCATTTCGATCGGCCGTGCTTCGATCCGCGCACGCCAAGAATCAACCGCCAGACGAATGGGTTCAGGGATGGCGCCAAAGGAACCGTGATTGAGGAATACGATGCCTTTTTCAAGCCTGTAAGCCTCGCAGACCTCTTTGGCACATCTTGGAGGGGGTTGGGAGTGGTCGGATTTGGCGGTTGCGAGCATGGCAACCACGATGTTAATTGAATCAAAGAAAAAGGGGCTTGAACCCTACCGGATGTCAGGCTAACATATACCGTACAAATGTAAAGGCATCGAGGTCAAGCAACCGATGAGGTGAGCATCATGAAAAGAATCAATCAAATGAAATCACTGTCGGGAGATCGGGCGCTGCAGGGAGTTCGGGCGCTACAAGCACTCAGCGAGCCCATCATTTGTTTTGGACCTGGCGGTGATTTTGTCACTCAAATAGTTGCAGATGAAATGGGCGAAATGATCTTTGTTTCGCAGAATTCTGGCGACGCGACGGGGCAGAATCTCAGTTTCGTAGAGCAACCAATCGACTGGCTCGAAAGACTTTTTGGGATCGGCGCCAGATTGGTTGGTCATTCGGTGCAAGAGTCGCCGCTTCAAGAGAATCCACTTCATAAAAATGCAAGAGAATTTACTGATTCAATTTCGACGACACAAAATGTTACAACGCCAGCAAGAGCGCTCGGCATGATTCGAGATGGCATGTTTCGAAAGAGCCGCATGCGAAATGACCAAGTTCGCACTGCTCCCCCACCAACTGTCTATGTCTATCGCCGCGTCGCTGAAACACTTTTAGAATCGCATGAAACCCAAAGGAAGAATCAACAAAATGAATCTGACACCCAAACAAATGCGGATCTTCAACTTCGTTCGCCAATTCAGAGTGATGAACGGATACTCCCCGACTCTGCAGGAAATTGCGGACGAACTCGCCGTGAGCAAAGTCACCGTGTTCGAACATGTGGAGTCTCTCGTCGAGAAAGGCGCTCTGAAGCGCAACCCGAACAAGGCTCGCTCTTTATCTGAAGTCGAAGATGCAGTCCGTCCCGATGAGGGCTCTGGGCTTTCGATTCCTCTGCTTGGTCGGATTGCAGCAGGAATGCCCATCGAACGCTGCGCACAAGATGAAAAACTTCAGCTTGAAGAGATTTTCGGTCGTACCACGGCACGGCGTGGCGAAATGTTCGCTCTTCAAGTCGAGGGCGAATCGATGCGCGATGAAGGAATTCTCGACGGTGATTATGTGATCGTTGAACGAAGGTCGACAGCACGAAATGGCGAGCGTGTTGTTGCTTTGCTCGAAGATGGCGAGACCACCCTCAAGTCCTATTTCAAGGAGCGAAATGGAACGATTCGCCTGCAACCTTCAAATCCAGCATTCGAACCAATTATTGTGCGTGAATGCACAATTCAAGGGGTCGTGATCGGCGTGATGCGTCGGTATTGATTTGGATCAGTAAACGCTGTTTGGAAAATAATAATCCTTCGCGTTTTCTGGCAGGATCAAATCGACATCGATTACTAAGTGGTGAGGCATGAACTGCATTTTCTTTGCACGTTGTCCACCCACAAGCACAGTCGACGCCAATTCCATTCCTGTTGCGATCATCGACGGCGGATATGTGATGTCAGCTGGGAACATCGGATCCTTATCCATCACGCGCTTGACGATGTCCTTCATCCCTGCTCCGCCGAGAATCCATACGCCAGTGATTCCCTTTTCTGCGAGCGCGTTTTCTGCGCCGAGGGCCATGTCGTCGTCGGAGGCCCAAATTGCAGTGACTTTAGGAGATTTTGTCAGCAAAGTTTCCGTCACTTCAAGTGCTTTTTGACGATTCCAGTTTGCCGCTTGCTGTCCCACGATCTTGATGCCAGGCTCTGCGTTGAAAATCGCCATCGCTGCATTGACTCGCGCAGTGTTCACAGTGCAAGGAATGCCTTCGAGAATGATGATTTCTCCCTTTGCTTTGCCTTTGCCACCAAGTTTTTCCACCATAAATTCAGCACTCTTGCGACCGAACGAAGCGTTATCACCTTCGATAAAAATATCAGCGACCGGCTTGAGAAATCCTCGGTCGACATTCACGATCAGGATTCCACGATTATGCGCTTCTTCAGCAACTGGTGTGAGCGGCGCAGATTCTGTGGCAAGAATCACCAGCGCATCAACCTTCTTTGCCATGAAAGCTTCGATGTCAGCGATTTGTTTTTCGGGAGTTTCGGCAGTGGCGATCATCCACTCAATTTCTGGATGAAGCTTGGAACATTCTTTCGCCCACCACACAACTCCAGCAGTCCATCCATGATCTGCCGCAGGAATTGAAACGCCGACTTTTAATTTCGTGCTTGTTGCTTGCGCAGCAGGAGACTTGGTCAAAGTGGACGAAACAATCGGCTTCGCTTCGGAGAAACCAAAGAGAGATAAACCAAAAATGGTTGAAGCAAGAAGAGATGACAGGAAAACAATTTTTTTAGATGGGAGCATATTTTAGAAAGTACACTCTTTTCACCGTATCTGCGAGAAACCGAATTACTCTCGAGAACTTCGCTGGACAAGCACTGCAAGAACGATCACTGCGCCTTTCACTGCTCCTTGCCAATACGGGCTTACTCCAGAAATTGTCAAGATGTTTGTGATCATTCCCAAGATCAGAACTCCGACCACCGTTCCCCAGACACGACCAAATCCGCCTCGAAGAGTCGTGCCTCCGATCACAACCGCGGCGATCGCGTCGAGTTCGCTGCCAAGGCCAAGTTGTGCGGTCGAGACGGAATTCATTCGCGAACTTTGCACAAGAGCCGCAATGCCAGCGAGTAATCCCATGATCGAATACACGCGCAATCGAACCCATGAAACGGAGATGCCGGCATAACGCGCAGCAGTCTCATTCGCGCCAACTGCGACAAGTTGTCGGCCGAATCGAGAACGCGAAAGAAACCACTGTGCAATGATTGCGACGACGAAAAAAATCACTGTGCTGTATGAAAGTGTCAGAGGCTTGCCAGCAGCGTTGAGAAGCCCAGGAATCGGAACTCCTCCTCGACCAAGTGCACTGAATATCGTGGCGCTTTGCGATCGAATCTCTCCTGCATCCGCAATGGCGAGCGACATCGATCTGAATGCAGCGAGGCCACCGAGCGTCGCAATGAACGGCGCGATGCGACCAAAGACGACAAGAACGCCGTTGAATGTGCCAGCGACAGTTCCCGCCAAGATTGTGGCGGTTCCGCCGAGCATTACTGCGTTCAATTCGGAAGTGCCACTGTCAATCAGCGAATTCATTGTGGTCATTCCAATTGCGGCAGCGAGAACCACCATGCTTCCAACAGAAAGATCAATGCCCGCTGAAATGATGACGAGAGTCATGCCGACGGCAAGAATGCCAACTGGTGCATTGGAATTGAGCAGCGCTCGGAAATTCTCTGGATTGAGAAAGTCGAAACCCTGGTTGAAAGTGCTGACTGCAAACAGAATGACGAACGCAACGATGACCCCCCACATCTCCAGTGCACGCTGCGAAGCACGAAGCATGGAAGGAATACGTGGGTTCATTTGCTTGCGACACTTTCTTCTGAGAGTCCCGATGCGATGCGAACAATCCGCTCTTGACAGTCTTTGAGAGCGAGTCGTTCAGATGGGATTTCGCCTGCAATTGTTCCTTCGCGCATCACGATGACTCGGTGTGCGATACCGATCACTTCTGGAAGTTCTGAACTGATCACGATGCACGCGAGACCTTCGCGTGCAAGTTGGGAGATGATTCGATAAATCTCTCCACGGGCGCCGACGTCGACGCCACGAGTTGGTTCGTCGATGATCAAGACTTTGGGGCGAGCTTCCAACCAACGTGCAAGTGCGAATTTTTGTTGATTCCCACCAGAGAGAGAAGAAATTGCTTGCATTGGACGAGCGCAACGAATTTGAAAAGCATCAATCCATTTCTTGGTCATCCGCTGTTCCGTTTGAGAATCAATCATGATCCCGCCAAGCCGAGAGACTTTGTCCAGCGACGGAAGCATCATGTTGCAGATCGACGAAAGCGTGACATGCAAGCCCCGATTCTTGCGGTCTTCGCTGACATACGACACGCCTGAACGCATCGCTGCGCGCGGATTCGAAAATCGGATTTCGCGATCTTCGACGCGAAGAACCCCTTCGCAAGGTCGAATCCCAACAATCGCCTCGGCAGTTTCAGTTCGGCCGCTGCCAACAAGACCTGCAATGCCAAGGATTTCACCAGCAGCGACAGAAAATGAAATGCTATGCGATTTATTTTTCGCGCCAAAGTTGGCCAGTTCGATGGCCGGACTAGTGCAGGTTGCGTACACCTTTTCTGGATAGATCGACGAAAGTTCGTGACCCACCATCGCATGTGCAAGTCGACCTTCATCTGCGATCGAGCCATCTTCGCTTTGAAGAATTCCATTTGTATTGCGGGCAAATGCTTGCACCACTTTCCCGTCGCGTAGAACAGTGATGCGGTCCGCAACTGAAACAACTTCGTCGAGATGATGCGAAATAAATATCACGCAGCGCCCTTCGTCGCGCAAGCGCTTCATGACAACAAAGAGACGATTGGCTTCGACTTCACCTAAGACTGCAGTTGGTTCGTCGAAGATCAGGACACGAGCATCGCTTGCAAGGCACTTTGCAATTTCAACGAATTGCTGCTGAGCAATCGAGAGATCGCACGCAAGAGTCGAAAGATCGAAGTCACTGCCAAGTTGTCGTAAAAGTGCACCAGCAACAACGTGCTGACGTTGGTGATCAACTGCAACGCCTAAGAATCGTGTTGGTTCTCGGCCTAGAAGAACATTTTCCGCGACATTCAGTGTTCCAACCAAATGCAGCTCTTGGTGCACCATCGCAATTCCTGCGCGAATCGCATCGGAAGGTCGAGTGAATTGCCGTTGCATCCCCTTCAGCATGATCGTTCCAGATGTCGGTCGTATCACTCCAGAGAGAACTTTCATCATCGTGCTCTTGCCTGCACCATTCTCGCCGACAATCGCATGAATTTCACCTGTGCGAAATGCAAGTGAAACCGCATCAAGCGCCCGAACTCCTGGATAGTCAACTGTGACAGAGTTCACAACAAGGATTTCACGGTTCATATCTTCTTGACCTTTATGCTCTTGCACAGAAGAAGATATTGGAGTCGATCTTGCCACCATCGAAGGAAGCAGGATAGGGTCGAAACTCAATTTGAAAATGATGACGCAGGCAATCCCGTTCTCAGACCAGTTGCGAGGAGTCGCGTGAAGTCCGCAGCAGCAGAGACTG
>CAMDEL010000087.1 GCA_945896765.1 Singulisphaera sp. GP187 | reverse complement strand
GCTTCGATTAATTCTTCTCGGCGACCATCGAGCAACTCCGCCAATCGATAGATGATCTGTCCACGCAAATATCCGCTTGATGCAGCCCACTTTTCCTGCGCTGCTCGCGCGGCTTCGACTGCATCTCGCAAATCTTTTCGAGACGCCTGAGCGGCATATGCCAATGCTTTTCCGCCAGATCGAGCGGTCAAATCTTTCACTGGTGCGACGCGGCCAGATTCGCTGCGCGGAAATGCGCCGCCTATAAAAAGTTTCCAAGTCTTTGTGATTTCAGCTCTTTCTGTCATCGTATTTCTCCAAGTTTGATTTCAAGCAATTTCATGCGCAGTACGCAGACAATCCCGAGCGACCGCCTTCACGACCAAATCCAGATTCGCGATATCCACCGAATGGTGCGGCGGGATCGAATTGATTGAATGTGTTGCACCAAATCACGCCAGCTTTAATTTGTCGAGCGACCTCATACGCCTTCGACCCGCGACTTGTCCAAATGCCAGCGCTCAATCCATACATCGTGTTGTTTGCGCGAGCGACAGCTTCGTCTGGAGTTCGAAAAGTCATGACGGCGAGAACTGGGCCAAAAATTTCTTCGCGAGCGATTGTGTGAGCAGGCTGAACTTCGGTGAAGAAACATGGCTTGCACCAAAATCCTTTTGATGGCAACGCGACATCTGAAACATCGTGTCGCCGTGCTCCTTCTGCAACGCCGAGCTTGATGAAGCTTTCAATTCGATCAAGTTGCGCGCGACTGTTGATCGCGCCAACATCCGTGTTCTTGTCGAGTGGGTCACCCACTCGCAAACTTCGCATTCGCAGACGAAGTTTTTCGATCACTTCATCCGCGACAGATTCTTCAACAAGCAGTCGACTTCCCGCGCAGCAAACCTGACCTTGATTGGCCCAGATCGAAGAAACGATTCCTTCGACAGCTTGGTCGATCGCTGCATCTGCGAAAATAATATTTGGGCTTTTCCCGCCTAATTCCAGCGTTAATCGCTTCTTTGTGCCTGCAACAGTCGATGCGATCGCGCGTCCAACATCGGTCGATCCCGTAAATGCGATCTTGTCGACATCGCCATGAGCAACAAGTTCTCGTCCTGTCTCTCCTGCACCGGTGATGATGTTGACGACGCCTGGCGGCAAATCAATTTCTTGCAAGATCTCGGCGAGGCGCAAAGCTGTCAATGATGTCGTTTCGGCTGGCTTGAGCACAACGGTGTTTCCACAAGCAAGCGCCGGCGCAATTTTCCACGCAGCCATCATTAAAGGAAAATTCCATGGAATGATCTGTCCACAAACTCCAATTGGTTCCGGCGCACTTCCATTGGCAGTGGGACATGCCCACCGCAATTTATCGCACCATCCAGCGTGATGAAAAAAGTGTGCGGCGGCTTGCGGAACATCTTCATCGCGTGATTCGCGAATCGGTTTTCCGTTGTCCATCGTTTCAAGCACAGCAAGTTCGCGCGCCCTTTCTTGAATGCGGCGCGCAATGCGATACAAATACTTGGCGCGTTCAAGCGCGGGTACACGACGCCAATTCTTCAGCGCCTTGCGCGCTGCGACGACTGCAAGATTGACATCCGTCGCATCAGCCTCGGAGATTCGCGATAAAGAAGATTCTGTCGCGGGATTGATCGTCTCAATCGATCTGCCAGAGCGGGGCTCTCGAAATGCGCCATCGATAAAAAGTCCATATTGAGATTTGATTTCCACCTTTGTCGACTCTGGTGCGGGCGCATAATCCCAATTTGTGCTCGGCGTCGTCATCTCCCTAGTATCCCATGCCAATCAAACACATGCTTGACGAAAAGGATTTCGAATGGAACCACTCTCAACCAACATACTTGTCTCGCTCGCAGTGATTCTCATTCAGGGTTCTCCGCAAGCGCGTCTCAGCGTGCTCCCTACGGTTGGGAAGTGCGTACGACTTGGAACTTTCGGCAGTGGACCTGCTGCCGAACCAACGCAAGTCGGAGAATTCTGGAAGTGCGGACGTTGCGAAATCGAAGCGCCACTGCCAATTGGATATCCCGCACCAACTCCTCCAGGCGCAATCGAATTGAAGTCATATCCCTCGGTTCGCCGTGCCGAAATTTCTTCGACTGGTAGCACTGCAATGGGAATGTTTGCATCATTTTGGCCGCTTTTCAATCACATCAAGTCGCGCGAAATTGCGATGACCAGTCCGGTTGAAATCGATTATCGGGGGATGATGGAACCGAATTCAAATCAACTCAACGAACAAAATGGTTCGTGGACAATGTCATTTCTATATCGCGAAAGTGATATGGGGCCAACAGGCAAAGATGGCACGATCACCGTTGTGGACACAACTCCGATCACAGTTCTCTCTGTGGGATTGAAGGGGGCGTATGGATTGAAGAAAACCAACGAGGGTTTGAAACTTCTCAACGAATGGATTGCGGCACATCCCGCATGGCGCGCGGTTGGCGATCCAAGAACTTTCTCATATAACGGCCCTGCAGTTCGAAATGGAGACAAGTGGAGCGAAGTCCAACTGCCAATTGAACTCAAGTCTGATGTACTCTCAAACAATGGAACTGAAAGTACTAGCGATTGATATTGGCGGAACGAATGTCAAAATCCGAGTTGATGCCGACCCAGAGAAGAGATCGTTTCCTTCCGGGACCTCGCTGACTCCACAACAAATGGTTGAAGGTGTGTTGAAGTTGGCGCAAGGTTGGACATTCGACGCAGTCTCGATTGGATTGCCAGCGCCAATCAGCAAGAACCAACCAACGCATGATCCAGCGAATCTCGGCAAGGGATGGGTCGACTTTGATTATGACAATGGATTTGCGAAAAAGGTGAAGTTGGTCAATGACGCTGCGATGCAAGCGGTCGGTTCGTACGACGGTGGGCGCATGCTCTTCTTGGGCTTAGGCACTGGCCTGGGATCGTGTCTGATTGCTGACCACGTGATCATCCCAATGGAACTTGCGCACATGCCTTATCGCAAGGGGAAAAGTTTCGAAGACGCTGTTGGTGTAAGGGCGCTCAAGAAGCATGGGAAAAAACGTTGGGAGAAGGAAGTTCATGAAGTGATTGAGATCATTTCGGCTGGACTTCTTCCTGATTATGTTGTTCTTGGCGGCGGAAATGCTGTGCGCTTGAAAGACATCCCTAAGAATTGCAGGCTTGGTGATAATGCGAATGCATTCACTGGTGGATTCCGGCTGTGGGCTCCCGAGTGGGCGAAGTCTGTTGCGGTTTATCACAAATAATTCGAAATCGAAAAATTCATTTGTGAGAAAGCAATCCACCCATTGGTTTGATTGCTTGGCGTGAAGCCCACACAATAAGCGCAATTCCGCCAATAATCATCGCGAGCGAGAGCAACATTGGAAGCGTCAACGAACCGATCATGAACACTCCATCATCGATTTGTCGAAACTGTTCGCTTGTCGTTCGAGCCGCGCCATATGTCACCAGAAAAACTCCCGCGATGACACCTGGGCGCCGTGGGTTCAACCAGACGATCACCATCACAAGAAGCAAGATTGGACCGTCAGTGAAAGCTTGAATAAAGTTGCTGGGGTAATACGCGGTCAACAGTGGTTCAAGTTTTGCAAGGACATCTGTGCGGTGCAAATATGCGGCGCGATAGACGGCTTCGGGGAGTGGTTCTGCAGGATTCACGAGCGATTGCAGTGACGCGAGTTTCGCAACTGGAAAGTTAGACTCGAGAATTTCTGCTGGATACTTCACGGCCCACCAAGGCGGATTCGCCTGCATTGATTCTGGAAGTGGCTTGCCCCACAGTTCGGCGTTAACCCAATTCGCCAAGCGACCAAAACACAAACCAAATGGAGCGACGAATGCGACGCAATCAAAAAGATGAAGAATTGGAAGTCGAACGCGACGCGCGAAAAGCACGCTTGCAATCATCGAACCGATAATGCCGCCGTGACTGGACATTCCGCCTTTGTGAATGTCGAGCAATCCCCACCACGGTAGCGAAGAGTGAAATGTGATCAAGAGATGTGGTTCATAGAAAATAACGTGCCCAACGCGACCACCGATGACGACTCCCATAATCAAATAGGTCATCAAGTCGCTCACTTGCAACATCGTCAAACCAATTCGCTCGCGTCGAGCGAGCTCGCGCAAGAGCAACCAACCAAGAAAAAATCCTGCAGCATAGGAAATTCCATACCAGCGGATTCCAAAGCCCGACGAGATCTCTATGGCGAATGGATCGAGCGTGTGAACAATAACGGCAAACATCCGCATAGCATCCCCGACTTGTGATGGATGCGCCACCCACCCATGGAAGTCTCAGCGAATTCGCTCGACCCGAGCGGCCGGGTGATTTGACGCCTTTCTTGAAATTGCTGATCCAGGGCAAGTCACTGACATTCGACGAATCGCGTGCAGCATTTGGTGAAATCATGACTGGTTCTGCTCATCACGCAGAAATGGGCGCCTTCTTGGCGCTCCTCGCGCGGCGTTTGCCAACCGTCGATGAGCTTGCTGGCGCCGCAACCGTGATGCGCAAACACGCCACAACATTTTCAACTTCGATCGACACCGCAAAGATTCTCGATACTGCGGGGACTGGTGGAGCACCAAAGACATTTAATGTCAGCACGCTTGCAGCAATTGTTGCGGCATCAGCCGGTGCGTTCGTTGCCAAACATGGAAATCGATCGCGCACTGGTCGAGGATCGGCCGAGGTCTTGGATGCACTTGGCGTGAAAGTTGATGCGACTGGATTGATTCAGCGACGATGCCTCGAAGAAGCACATGTTGCATTTTGTTTTGCACCAAATCATCACCCAGCAGCACGGCACGCAATGCCTGTTCGGAAGACGCTTGGATTTCCGACGATTTTTAATTTGCTTGGACCGCTGACAAATCCCGTGAATGCTCGCAGACAAGCGATCGGTGTTTATGACCGTTCGTTTGTTCCGCTTATCGCAGAGGTGCTGCGAGAACTCGGCGCGGTGCGTGCGGTCGTCTATCACGGCATGGATGGTTTGGATGAAATGACAACGGGCGCGGCGACATTAGTCGCAGAAGTAAAGCATGATGCGCAAGGTGGATCCGTGCGGGTTTATGAAACAACACCGGAACTCTTGGGGATCACACGAGTCAACCCTCTTTCGATTGCACCAGAAAATCTCGATGCGGCAACAAAACTATTCACGGATGTCCTTGAAAATCGCGCGCCGCGCGCCGCACGCGATATGACTCTCATAAATGCAGCGGCAGCTTTACTTGCCGCGGGTATTGTGGATGATTTGCGTGGGGGAATTGCAGTCGCACAATCCGTACTGACGACTGGCGCAGCACGAGAAACTCTTGCCAACCTTGTTCGAATTTCTGGTGAAAGTGCTGGCTAGTTTTTGTATCTTTCAAAGTTCACAATGACAACCACATCTGAAACTATTCATATGACATCCCAAGAGTGGATTGATCTAGGAATGAAGTATGGGGCGCCGGTGCTCTGGTCGTGCGTCATCATCATCGTCGCTTTTTTTGCTGCGAGTTGGGTCCGGCGCTTGGTCGTGAACGCTTGCGCGCGAGCGGAAATCGAACCGACTCTCGCTCGCTTCTTTGCGAAATTGACACGTTGGGCGATCTTGTTGATTGCTGGAACATTTGTATTAAATAAATTTGGATTTGAAACCGCAAGCTTCTCTGTATTGATCGGAGCTGTTGGATTAGCGGTCAGTCTTGCATTCCAAGGAACACTTTCCAACTTTGCGTCTGGAATCATGTTGATGATCTTCCGTCCATACAAGATTGGCGATTCAATTATTGCAGCGGGACAAACTGGCACGGTCTATGAAATTGATTTGTTTTCAACGACGTTGGACACGGTCGACAACAAACGAATATTCATTCCAAACACAGCAATCTTTGGTGCGGTCATTACGAATATCAGTTTCCATGAAAGACGGCGAGTTGATGTGCTGGTTGTTTTGCACCACGGCGCGAATATCGACAAGACGCGTGCGGCACTCACCGAAGCAGCGATACGCATCCCTGGATGTCTGCCAGAAAAACCAGAGATTGTTCTTGTGGAAATGAACGCTGCTGGAATCACTTGGCAAGTTCAAGTGTGGAGCCAGTCTGGAGATTTTATCGCGGTTCGTCAGGCGACGATTCGAGAGGTCAAGATTGCGCTTGATGCGGCTGAAATTGCATTTGCTGTGACGCCAACGATTGATCCGAAGCGCTGATGAGGTGGCCAAACTCGGCTCGACGAAAACGATATGATTTTATAAAGTTAGATAATTATGAAACCCTTTGCAATTCGAAACATTGATGGCTCTTTGGACTTGGATCGTCTCTTGTTTTTTGTTTGTTTATTTGTGCTCTTGATTTTCGGAATCTTTTTTGCTTATAACACTGTATCCCGTGTCGTTGATAGTCATACCTTTGCAAAATCGGGTGTTCATCCAGATGTTGCTGATGACAAAGTCAAACGTAGTTTGAATATCCAAGCTGTGTCGGCAAGTGTTACCACACGACAAAGAAATACCGTTGTTTGTATGCAAAATAACTCGTTTGGTTTTTATAAAGATCCGTGGGGAGGCATCGCTTCAATTGAAG
>CAMDEL010000086.1 GCA_945896765.1 Singulisphaera sp. GP187 | reverse complement strand
TGGCGAATATGTCATGTTTGGCGACAACAGTGGAGCGAGCAAAGATTCAAGACTCTGGGGGCGACCACATCCTTTGGTCGTATCTGAACTCGGCATTGAAAGTCCATTCATCGTTCCAAGTCAAATGGTCATTGGGAAAGCTTGGTCGGCGTATTTTCCAGCGCCACTTTCACTGACTCCCGGCGGACGATCATTTATTCCTGACTTTGGGCGCGTGAGATTTATTCGCTAGCCCGCGGAACCGCTGTGCGTATTTCCGTTCCAGTTGCAGATGGATTTCTTCTCGTATGCGCTGTGCTCTGGGGCGCCGGATTTGTTGCGCAAAGAATCGCCACGCAAGAAATGGGCGATACTCCATTCACATTCAACTCAGCACGATTTCTGCTGGGTGCGATAATTTTATTTCCATTCGTCGTGCGCCGAACATCTGCACGCACCAAAGTGACTGTGGTTGGTGGACTTGCTGCAGCGTGCGCGATGTTGCTTGCTGCATCGCTCCAACAAAAAGCGATGGCGACAGTCACCGCTGGAACAGCAGGATTCATCACTGGCACATATGTGATTTGGACGCCGTTGCTTGGATTATGCTGGGGGCAACGAGTCACTGCTCGAGTGTGGGTTGGCGCAGCGCTTGCTCTTGTTGGACTTTGGTTTCTCACAATGCAAGGTGGTGGAGAATTTTCTTTGGGAGATCTCTATCTTTTGGGATGCGCAATCGCTTGGGCGATGCACGTTCATGTGATTGGATGGGCTGCAACGCGTGGCGATGCGCTTGGGATTGCATTTGTGCAATTTGCGGCAACTGGAATTCTTTCTGGGGTCATTGCGCTCGGAATCGAACCCGTCTCGCTCGATTTGTTGCGGATGGGTTCTGGCGCGATCGCGTTTTCCGCAGTCTTCTCTATTGGCATCGCATTCACACTGCAGGTTCTCGCACAAACTGCAGCGCCACCCGCACATGCTGCGGTGATTTTGTCACTCGAATCGCTCTTCGCAGAAATGTCTGGCTCGCTGTGGCTGAAGGAATCATTCGATCCAAGAAAATGGATCGGAGCAATTTTGATGCTGATCGGCGCACTTGTAGCAACTGTCACTGGACTCCGCGGTAAGGCCCCTCTTCGCCCATCGAATCGCCCGTCGCAACCGGAATTGGATTGATCGCAAATTTTTTATCGATAATGACTTTTTCCAGTTTTTTATACGCCGCAAATCCACTCGGCCAAACCACGACTTCAACTCGGTAATCATTTGGATACTTCCCTGCAAAGAGTTGATTGAAAACTTGCTGGGCGCTTTTATCGTCATTTACGATTGTGCCAATTCCAATTGGCTCCAAAATGCGTTGGCCCTTCACAGTAAAATTCGCCGCACTTACACGACCATCTGCACACAAAATCTGCACGAACTTGGGATGGGAATCCCATTTCAATCGTGCGAGCCGAATGAACTGAACGGCGCCGCGCTTGGTTGTACGCGCTTGCGCAAGAGCATTCGTGGTTTTATCAATAGCTATTTTTTCTTCCAACAACTCTGATTGCGCTCCTTGAAGCGCTTCCAATTGTTTTCGCAATTTTTGGTATGCCTCCGCTTCGGACCGCATACGTTCATGCGTCGATTCTAAATTTTTTGTTGCGACCTTCCATTTTTCTAAGAGAGTCGGGTCTCCAACGGTTGGCAAACTTGACAGTGCGGCGATGACCGAAATAAGTTTCTGCTCCAACTTTTGAGCCTCTGTTTCCAACCGAGCAATTTCCTCCGCTGCGGCCTTTGGATCGATCGGTTTCTCGTCTTTATCTGCTGATTTCGTAAAGATGACAACAACTAACATGATGAACATAATCACGCCAAGCGCATTACACAGGGCATCGAGAAAGAGATCAAAAGCGTCTGAACTTGTTGTTCCAGTACGGCGACGCCTACGTCTTCTTCGCAATGCACTCATGGCTTCACTTCCTCCAAGGGATCAAAAAAACCACCTTGTGACGAATCCCAAAGTTGCCATCCAGCATCCAACTTATCTGCAAATAAATTCGAATACAAATTCAATGCCCTTCGAACAGCATCATCACGAATAATAAAGAGCGCATACCAGCCAACTGTTGGATTTGCTGGATTTGGTGGTGGATATTTCTCAATTAAATCCATCCATTGTGCTGCCCAAATTAAAGGTGCACGGCGAATGAGATCATCGTGGATAAATGCTGTTTGTTTGGGAACTCCTTCATCATCCAAAATTCCAATTCCAACACCTATTGGAGTGACTTCCAACAATATCGGTTGTAAAGGCTCGAATGGTCCATCTTGTCTACGAACTCGACCTTTCATCTGCTCATCGCTGATCTGTTCTCTGATCGCTCGTTCTTTTTCTGCTGCTCGCTTGACATCTATCGCCAACAAGATGATTTCGCTCTCACACCATTGGAGCGATGCTGCAACTGCATCTTTGTTCTGCTTCGTTTTTTCAATACGACGCTCTTCCTCCTGCTGCATTTTCTCAAGCCTTTGTATCTGCCCCCCTGTGACATGTTGGGTTGTACGAACTTCCTCCATCACGGCAGTCTTCTCTTCAAGACTTTCGCGAGCAGCTTTCTCTCGTTCCTGAGCACTTGCGAGTTGTTTCCGCACAATGACTGACTGCCCAGGTGTTGTCGAAGCGAGTGGTTGATTGCTGAGAGGATCAAGCGCCAATATCAGAGAGACTAAAATCATGATGCCTGTGACGCAGGCCATAATGTCTTGGAATGAGAAAAAAGACATTGGTGAAGAATGTGCACGCCGACTCATGATTCACTCCAGCAAAAGGATTACCAGTCCGTCAACTTAAGTCGGCTCGTAATGTTGTTATTGCAATACTTTGCGCAATCGTCAAGAAGATCTTCTTCAAGCTTGAAAACGTATGTGCTTATTAACTGTATTGCAACTGCAGCGACGAGTGCGACCAATGTCGTATTGAATGCGGTCGCAAGCCCACCCACAACTGGTGATAGCTTTTCACGAATCGAATTTGTGCTCCCGCCGCTTGGATCGGAGTCTCCAGAACTGATGACGTCAGTAAAACTTCCAATCGCAGTTCCAAGACCAATGACGGTGCCAATAAATCCGAGTACTGGAATCGTCCAAATCAGCGCACGAAGAACTGTATATGACGCATCAATGGTGCTTGAATCATTGTCGGCTTGTGAATCCAACACAGCGCCAACATCACGCACTTCCCCAATGTTCCCAAGGTTCGAAAGTGCCATCCAAACACGATTGAATAGAAGATACTCGCGCGGCCGCGCCACGCGCTGAGCGATCCGCTGCAAGACATCTCCAGATGTCCCAGGGGAAAGGACGAAATCAGTACGAAGTGGAAAAAGTCCTTGAATCTCGAATGCACGCCTTTGAACACGAACCTTCAAGAACTTTGCGTACAAGATGCAGAGACACCACCATGTAAACAAGATGCATAGCCAATTTGTTTGCCACCCACTTGTAATGATTTTGCCAAAGTATGTTTCACGAAATGGGATAAGTGCGATCCAGCTCAGAACAGTTAAAACGAACGCAATTCCAAACCAAAATGGTCCGTGAGTTCTTGTGTAACGACCTGAAGCAAAGCCCAAAAAGCATTCGATGTCTCCGTGGCGAGAATCAATTGGTGAAGTTCTGACGGAACTGTTCGAAGCGATCGGCTCTTTCATTTTTTCTTTCCACCAGTCATTGTCACTGGTCGGTCAATTCCAGCGAAGACAGGCGTTCCGCTTGGGATGATTCGTACATGAGCACTAATCAAGGGACTTCCACTTAGGTCGACGGTACCAATGGGAAGAATGGTTGATGAGTTCGTGACTATATATAAAAATTCCTTCGGTCTTAGCCTCACATCGGCACCGATTCGAATATGTTGAGTCGGATTGTTTTGATCGATCATTCCTACCAGACGCAGATCACTCCTCAGCCATATTGATACAGCACTTTCCTGATCTTTTTGAAGTTGTATCCAATCATTTACAGGAATATCAAGCTGGAGAAGCTCGGTCATTCTTTTGAAGTCCTTGCGACTTGATGGAATCCCAGGTGCAGTCCATTGAATTGAATCTAAATTTGCAGCTGCGAGCAATTGAATCGCCTTTTCAATAGGCTCTTTCAGATATGGAGCCGAACTCTGAACTTTCGGTATGAGTCCATCGATCAGTGTGGCGCGAGCGACTGGATCAACATCTTTTGAATCGCGAATGGCGAGAATGATTTTGAAGGCAGTTTCTATTGAGATTTTTGCATCGCGACCAGTTAGCAACTCTTCCAATCGATTCTTCAAAAGTTCTTGGGGGCTCGGTCCATCTGACTTGATGTCCGCTCGCTGAATGACTTCAGGTTTTTTCTCGCCCTCCTTCCAATTACTCCAAACAGAATAGATTTTTGATTGATTTCCAGCCACCAGTGGAGGGTCTGTAGGGTCATAAAAATAACGCATTCCGTTTTTCAGTAGCAGTTCCTGCATAGCCATAGGCGTCCAAGTCCGCAGTGTGTTGTGCAGCCATTCGATCCATGCTGAGTTATCGATAAGCAATTCCTCATATCTATGAATTGAATCATCGATAGCACTTTTCGGATGATTCGATCGAAACTTTTGGAGCTCAAGTCGGCGATTCATGCGATCCAATTCTGTTGTTGGGATTGGATTCTGTATAAAAGACTTTCGAAGATCAAGCCACTCTGCAATCGCCTGCCACTGTTCGGCGTTACGCGCCACCTCAGAAAAATCACCTGAATATGTCGATCCCGGAAAATCAGAAGCAAACTGACGAAAAAGCTCTGGGAGTTTTTGAGGCGAAGTCATTGCCACTCTAATTTTTTGAAGTTGTATTTCTTCTGAAATCTTTAATTGTTCAGCCACAATCGCTTGGTCGACTTCAATGCGAAACAATTGCATCCGACCTCTTTGGATTTCAAACGCAACCTTTGCATCTTGTGAGATATCTCCTATTGCTGCAATCCGATCAGCAAATCGCTCTGACTGGCGTAATTTTTCTCTTGTGTCAGCGTCGCCGGGTTGCAAGAGTTCGAGCTGGTCAATTTCTGAACCAAACTTGCGAACATCAACGAGGAACGCGTCGTTACGCTCTTCGTCCACTCTTGCTTCAACAGCATTTTGGACACTTCTCCACTGTTTGACTCTTTCACGCTGATCATCTGTTCTTGCGATATTTGCTGACGCCTCAATCGTTGATCGATTGGCAGAAATTGCTGTTGGATCCCCGGCCTGCGAAAAAAGATTTTCAAAGTTTTTATCCGCTTCACCTTGTTTGGCAAGTAAGTCTGTGTGCCTTTTCATGGCCGCCAAAGAACTCGGGTGTTGATCAAATCCTTCCTCTGTATAGGATGAATCAGACATCAATCTTTCGATCTGCGCGCCGTCATTTCGATCTACTGCCGCTTCGAGTGCGACTATGAATATCTGTTCCCTCGAAGCACGAATTTGGTCCATCATGAACCAAACTGCAAACCCAAGACTGCACGTAATCAAAAAGATGATTGCAAAAACTTTCATCCGGCGGCGAGTTTTAATCTGAGCAAGATGAGCCCGAATACGCCATTCTGCGATCTCTCGCAAAGCGGGGGGTACTTCTGCCAGAATGGATTCTGCTGCAATGAGACACGCTTGAACATCTATCGCAGAGGTGGTTGGATCAACGGTGACACGTTCAAGGGCTTCAAGTCGTTCTTTCGTCTGACGAGTAAGTTCAATCTCGGCATCACGAAGATTCAGCCACTCAATGATCGGTGTGACAATGCTAAGCGGCTCGCTCGGAACTTCAGTATCGCCACGTTCCATTCTGTCGAGGAAAATTTCCCACTGAACCAAGGACTCGCGAACTTGATCAATCGACTCCGCCATATAGTTTGCGAACATTTGCTGCGCAAGCCTGGAGGCGTGTTCCACCGCATGTTCCGCCCATGCTGCGTTGACTTGCACTTCACACTGAGCGACTGCGAGTTGGACTTCCGCAACTCCGCGCCATTCGCCATTCGATAGATCCTGCATTATGTGTTCTGCTTCTGACAACAGTCCCATCTGAATTGAAATTGAAAGTGAGTGCCTCAATTCCTGAATGAGTTCATTCTCGAACCGAATAATCTCTTCATGCCAAATCGGGTTTTTTCTATCGCGCTTTGCCAGTAATCTCAAGGTATCAAGACGCATAGAAACTGATGCGAGAGCGAGATTCTGTCGGCGAAAGAGCCGATGGAGTTGGTCGAATCGATCTCTATAAGCAAGAGAAACCGCCTCTCGAATTTCAGTAATGTTCTCAACATTCATCAGTGGCGGGATGGCCAAATTATTTTCACGACAATATTTCCGCCAAGTTTCAATATGTGAATAAGCCGGAAGATTTAGAATAATATTTCCCTCCTGCTTTGAATCTATTTTGAAGTCGTCGATTTGGGCGACGGCAGATTTTGGATCTGACAATTGATCGAGGACAAGCAATAAGGGTGGCTTTGCGTCAACAAGACTTCTCAATTCCATTCGTAATCCTCGACGAGCAAGGTCTAACCCTTGTGTGATTCGGAGATGAATACCGTTGAGAAATTCGGCAT
>CAMDEL010000085.1 GCA_945896765.1 Singulisphaera sp. GP187 | reverse complement strand
ATCGCTTTTCAGACTGCATATTTGAAGACTTTTTTCCCTGCGCAGTACATGTCCGCGGTGCTGACATTCGAAAGTCAGGCGCAAAAAGTTGAGGATTGGGCAGTCTATTTGGAAGAATGTAAGCGGATTCCATGGGCGGATTCGACCAGCGAACGTCGGCACACTGGTGTTGAAGTGAAAGGACCAGATATCAATCTTTCCACGAAGGATTTCGCCGTCGTCTTTGGTCCAGACGAACCACCCGATCATGTGCATGGTCATGTTCGATTCGGATTGCGTGCGATGAAGGGTGTCAGCGATGGAGCGATCACAGAGATCATCGAAGAACGCAATCGAAGTGGGCCATACCGAGATGTATTTGACTTATGCGCGCGTATCAACTTGCGCGCAGTCAATCGATCATCGCTTGAGACTCTGATCAAAGCTGGAGTCTTGGACTCATTGCATGGAACGATTCAACGCTCTGCAGTTCACGCATCACTCGATGATGCAATTCGAGCGGGTCAGGATTTGGCGCGCGATCGTGCCGCTGGTCAGATGTCGATGTTTGCGGTGCCCGAAGAATTACCTGCAAATCTTGCGGGATCGCCTTCGGCAAAAAATGCTTCTGATTCTTCTTCCTCATCAGCTGCGACATCTTCTTTGCAGCTTCGAAAAACGCAACCATGGGATCGGATGACCGCGCTCAATTATGAGCGGGAAGCGCTTGGATTTCACGTTTCTGGCCATCCTCTTGATGATTGGCGCGGAGAAATAAACTCGTTCTGTAATTGCGACAGCGGCCGACTTGTGACTGGAGCAGGAGGAGGTGTCATTGTGATTGCAGGATTGATCACGCGAATTCGCCAGATCATCACGCAGCGCGGCGCAAGCGCGAATCAACGTATGGCAATCGCAACACTCGCCGATCGAACAGGAACATTTGATGCAGTGCTCTTCGCCGAAACATATGCGACATTTGGAGAATTGATTCAGGATGGAAAAGTTGTGGTCTTGGCGGGTTCGGTGGACACTTCACGATCGGAACCTGGGGTGATCGTCGATCGAGTTTTCGCAATCGAAGAAGCCTCTGCACATCTTGCAAGTCGAATCGAAATTCGATTGACCGATCCTGCGCTGGGTGGTTCGGCGGGTGGTTCGATGGAAGAAAGTCTCACTCCCACAATTCGAATGTTGGCTGGCGCACTTCGACAAGCAGCAGGAAGCGTCCTGAGTCTGAAGGGTCGTCCAGTCGAAGTTGCCGTGCTGTTGGAAGTGGATGGCGGCATCGCAACGCTTCTTCCACACGGAGTTCGAGTCGTCGCCGAAGCGGGCGTGCTGCGAAAACTCACAGAGATTGTGGGAGCAGGGCGGGTGATCGTGCGTGGAGGATGGCTTCCGCCAAAGCGCGAGCGTGAAAATCGTGGCGGACCGAATCGCGGTGCAAACGGATCAGCTGGTTCATGGAAAAAGTCGACCGACGTTCCAGCCGGTGCTTGATTTGCGATACACAATTCTCTCGTGCAGACGATTCGTATCACCCTGCCAAAATTCGATTGATTCAAGTGCGACGCGATAACCACCCCAATGTGGCGGTCTGGGAACTTCTTTGCCATCGAAGCGATTTTCAACTTCGCGAATGCGCTTCTCAAATGTCGCACGATCTGCAAGCGGTTGACTTTGATCGCTTGCCCATGCACCAATTCGATTCATACGAGGCCGTCCGAAAAAATATGCATCGCTGTGCGCATCGCTCGTCGCCGTGACTTTTCCTTCAATTCGAATCTGCCGATCAAGATGATCCCAGTGAAAAAGCAGCGCAGCCTGCGGAGAATGCGATAAAGCAAGCCCTTTTCGACTGAGACGATTTGTGAAGAAAACCGCACCGTGTTCGTCAAATCCTCTCAGCAAGACGACGCGCAGCGACGGAGTTCCGTCAGCATTCACAGTCGCAATTGACATCGCGTTTGGATTTGGAATTGGGAGTTGAAAAGCCTCGTCAAGCCAACGCAGAATTTCAACAACGGGATCCTTTGGTGGATGCTCGAAGTCCATCACAACAGGTTGGAATCCCAATTCGACAGCTGGCTGCTTTTCAAATCGGATGAATGGAAAATCTTCCATGGAATCGCTCATGGAGAAAGGGTATGCGAGAGGAGGGATCAGAGTTGCTTCGGCGTGCGCCGATCGTGGGGCTTGCGGTGCGCGGGTCCTTCACGTGCAGAAAGTTTGAGCGCTTCCACTTTCTTTGGATCATCCAGACCAAAATAAACTTTCCACGCTTCAATTTGTTGTTGCGTCAGCGGATCGATCTGAGGCCTTGCTTTCGAGCCTCTTGCGCCAGATCCACCTCGTACATTTCGTGGACCGCGTCCTGCTGCGGCGTGATCGCGCGCAAGAATCTCCAGAAATTCATTCGCCGATATTGTCGGACATCGACGGCGCTTCGCATGTTTGAGAATCGCGCGATCGCTTGTGACAACAGTCATTCGTCGAGGAGCCGAGCAACCATCTACCATCTGGGCGATCACGGCATCAGCTGAACTGTTGCTGCCGGCATAATGAAAAACAATTGACCCCAAATCGGCGGTCGGCCGCCCACGAGCGGGACCATCACAAACGAGGCAGGTCGCTTCTCGCTGAAAACGGCTTCTTCCGATCAGTTCCGCCAATTCAGCCTCATCAAGGCCCGCAATTTCTGGGGGCAGAATGCCAGTGACGTGCAGGAGATTGTTGACATCAATAATGAGCGGCATTGGAGAGGGGTCCGTGGGTACTTTCCCATGATTGGCGTCGGCTTGCTTGGAATGACAAATTATGCTCTAATTCGGGACTCACCCCATACAAAGGATTCAAACGCAATGCCAATTCGAGTCAAGAGCAGAGGAAATGAAACAGCCGAACAGATGCTTCGCCGCTTTAAGAAGTTGTGCGAGCGTGAAGGAATTACCAAAGACCTGAAGCGTCGGCAATATCACGAGAAGCCCTCTGAGATCAAGCGCCGCGAAGAAATTCGCGGGCCACAGCGCACCTTTACAGTCCGACCCGATTCTGATCGCGGCTTTGGCGGAAGCAGCGGCGGTAGCGGCGGCGGTGGTGGTGGCGGCAGTGGTGGTTCGTCTTCATCTGGCGGCGGTCCACGCGGTCGTTCTGCTGGCGGTCGCACTGGCACTGGCGGCGGCGCTCGCACTGGCGGCGGTCGCACTGGTGGCGGTCGCACTGGTGGCGGATCTCGACCAAGTGGTGGTGCTGGTCGCTCTGGTGGCGGTCGCACTGGAAGTGGTCGCTGATTTGTCACGTTGAATTTGCTTGCGCGCGATGAGTCGATCAACCATAAAGAGTGATGCCGCACGCACGAAGTCATTCGCGCTTGATGCTGCAAAGTTAATGTCTGAATTAAAATGTTCTGACGTGGTGATCCTTGACCTTGTTGGGCGATCACAGATTTGCGATTACATGTTGATCGCATCAGGAACAAGTCAACGCCAAATGAAATCTGTGGGTGAAGCGATCGACAAGTTGGGTAAGACGCAAGGTTCGCCTGCATGGCGAACGGATGCGGATACTGGAACAAGTTGGATCGTGGTCGATTTCGTCGATGTGGTTGCTCATCTTTTCGAACCAACTCAGCGCGCGTTTTATGACATTGAAGGACTTTGGACTGACGCGCCGCGCTTGACTTGGCGTGCAGCTGCGGCGACATCTCGCTGAGTTTTTCACTCTACTCGGGCTCGAGATTCTTCTGCATGGCATTTCGTAAACTGACGAAATGAATATTTCTAACTGCGCTTTCTTGGTCTCGCTTTCTTGTCTTGGATTCTCGATGGTAAGCGGGGGGCAGGGCGTCGATGTCGCTCTTGCTGGCCAAGCCGCAAGCGAAGTTTCAAGCGAAGTTTCAAGCGAAGTCGTCGTCGATGGTCCAATCGGAAATAAACTTGCAGGAACTTTTCTGTTGCCTGAAGGCGCATCGCCAACGCACCGTGTTCCTGCAGTTGTGTTCATCACAGGGAGTGGGCTGCAGGATCGAGATGAAACAATCTTTGGCCATAAACCATTTCGTGCGATTGCGACGACGCTCGCGCAAGCTGGCATCGCGTCGATTCGGTGTGATGACCGTGGATTTGGAAAATCCACAGGTGATGGAAAGTTGGCAACGACGTTTGATTTCCTCGAAGATGCAAAGGCTCAGGTCGCATGGTTGCGCACTCGACCAGAAATTGATCCCAAACAAATTGGGGTCGTTGGACATAGTGAAGGTGGCTTGATCGGTCTCTTAATGTCGCAAGCGCCAGACCCTGCAATGAATTTCGCGGTGTTGCTTGCGCCCCCTGGAATTTCTGGTGGAGAGATTCTCGTCGGACAATCTGCAGATATGTTTACGAAAATAAAAGTCCCGCCAATCCAGTTGGCATTCACACTTGAAAAACATCGCCAACTGATTGACGCAGTCGTTGCGAATGCGGATGAAGCAACTTTGACTTTAGCGATGCGCGCATTAGTTGATGCCCAACTTGATTGCGTTGCGAAACCGAAGCCGCCAGAAGCAACGATCGAGTCGACGGTCAAGCAAGGCTTGGCTCAGGTCAGCAGTCCTTGGATGCGAACATTCATTGCGCTTGATCCTGCTCCTGCGATTCGCCACATCGGCGTGCCAATGTTGATTCTCTTTGGTGAACGAGATGTGCAGGTTTCTCCAGCACGCAATTTGCCGCCATATCAAGAGGGAATTTTGGATTGTCCACTGAAGCCGACGATTGTGATTATTCCCAAAGCGAATCATCTCTTTCAGCCTGCGCGGACGGGAATGCCAGATGAATACGCGGCGATTAAAGTGGAGATTGATCCGGAAGTCGTGAAAAAGATCTCGGATTGGGTTGTATCGACGACGAGTTCCCAGCCGAGTTCCCAACCGATTTCCCAGCCGACTGGCCCGACAAACGCGCTGCCATCGGTGCCTGACGCTTCACCAAGGTCATCGCCATAAACGGTCTACCTTCGCGCGCAAACTTGCGTTCAAAATTCGTTCCAACCATTTCTCCCTCTCTGGCAGATTCGGGAGAGAGAAATGGTTTGATGTGGAAGAGATTTGCATTGCGCTCTGCATGCTCTTGATACCACTTCCAAAGTTCGACATGATCCGTGACAAGACGGAGTTCGCCTTCTGGTTTCAAGACTCGGTGAAAGTGTCGAAGTGTTTCGTCTTGAACAACGCGGCGTTTATTGTGACGCGTCTTCGGCCAAGGATCGCTGAAGTACAAGTGAATGACGGTGGCGATTTCGTCGGGCAACCAATAACGACAGAGTTCGGTGGCATCAGTGTGCAGAACGCGGATATTGGAGAGTTCTCGCCTGCGCACACGATCCGCCGCATATCTCCAGAATTCCGCAGTCCATTCGATGCCGAGGAAATTCGTATCGGGTTGACGCACTGCTTGTTGGACGAGAAATGTTCCTTTTCCAGTGCCGATTTCCATCTCGAATAAATTTTTCGGTGAAGCGAAGAGATCGCGCGGATCGAAAGGCCCAGCATCATGTGCAGGCAAATGCGATTGATTGAGACCAAAGGTGCCGACATCAAGAATTTTTCCGCGTGCGGGGTCCATAAAAATTCGAGTCGATTTATGAAGCCGCTTCGTCCGTGGGTGGTTTCCAATTCGAATCCGGATCGCGAGTCAATGCCTTCGCTGCCATCTTGATGCAGCGTAAACAGATGATTGCTTCTGGATAGGCGGGACTTTCGAAGCATGCCTCGGTTCGTTCTTCGAGGCACATGGTGCATTTCGATGGTTGACCTTGCACAGAGTCGTCGTTGCCGCCCAAATGAACTGCGGAGTATGCAATTCGCAGGCAACTGCCACAGATGCATGAACCGTGATGGCCTTCAATCATCGGCCGATCCATTGTCCACGATGAATGGCAATAGTCGCAGAGGACATCTTCCATTCGTACTTCTTCCAGATTTGTTCCTTCGCGTCGCATAGGCAAAGGATAAACGCAGATTCGCTCCGATAGGCTGTACATATGCCCCGTGGTCCATCGCTCGCAAATAAGTGCCAGATTCTCTTTGGAGCGGCGGCGCTGTTGATTCTGGCTGGTGCGCTGATCGTTCCTTGGATGCGCTTGGAATGGGTGGTCGAGGACAGTCAACGTGAAATGTCGCGGCAATTGGCGGAAACATGGGTTGGTAACGGATTCGCGCTGAATCGCACGGAGGGGATTCCGATTCCGATTCGAGTTGTGCCGATCGAACAAATTGAAGATGGAAGTGTTGGCGACATCTTTGTGGATCAGGCATATCGTCAATTTCTCGGGGAATCTGCAGAAGTCGAATTCTTCGCAACACTTCAGACGGAAGGTGGAATTGTCTATCGATATGCGCGGGCTCTTCGCGAAGCGCAGTGGCGCGCGATTCAAGATCGGCGCTTTGTCGATTTCTCGCCGCGTTCTTCGGAAACTTCGCTTGGAGATCCGCTTCGTGCAGTGTTGGTCATCGAGCGCACAAGTCCATTCGCATCACGACAGATTCTCTCCAATCGTTGGTACATCATTGCGGGTGGTGTTATTGCTGTCGGACTGGCGGTGATTGTATTTTCGTTGATTTTGACCAAGTTGATTTTTTCTCCTGTGCGTCGTTTACGTGAGAGCGCGGAAAAGGTGCGCCGCGGTGATTTGACAGTGCGAAGTTCTCTGCGGACTGGAGATGAATTAGAGGAACTCTCGAGTGCATTCGATCTGATGCTTGATGAAGTCAATAGAGTTCAGCAGTCTCTTCGTGCAATGAACGAGTCGCTCGATCTGAAAGTGGTCGAATTGTC
>CAMDEL010000084.1 GCA_945896765.1 Singulisphaera sp. GP187 | reverse complement strand
GAGCGGTATGGCGCCGACATCAATTCGGTGCGCGAAGGCATGTGCGCCGACAAGCGAATCGGCAACCAGTTTCTGTATCCCGGACTTGGGTATGGTGGAAGTTGCTTTCCAAAGGACACCCAAGCTGTCGTGTCGATGGGTCGCGAAATTGGTTTCGAATGCAAGTTGAACGCCGCTGTGCACGAAGTGAATCAAGATCAGCGCGGACACTTTTGGAAGAAAATCGACTCCGAACTGGGATCGGATTTACGAGGTAAATGCCTGGCTTTCTGGGGGGTTGCGTTCAAACCCAAGACCGACGATATTCGCGAGGCTCCCAGCATCGCGCTGATGCAAAGAGCCTTGGCGGCGGGTGCGAAGGTGCGTGCGTATGACCCTGTCGCCTTGGAACATTTGGCTCACGAGATGCCTTTGGTCGAGCAATCCAAGGATCTTTACGCCACTCTCGACGGTGCCGATGCCCTCATTATCTGCACAGAATGGGCTGAATTTCGTGCTCCTGACTTCGACGAAATTCGTCGTCGACTGGTCAAGCCGATCATCTTCGACGGTCGAAATCTATACCGTTTGGCTCAATTGTCCGAGGCTGGATTCACCTATGCCTCGGTCGGACGAGCGACTGTCCGTCCTCACTGACAATTTGGCAGAGCAGAAAAAGTCTTAAAAAATAGCAATTTTTCGCCGTTTGGGCTTGCGAACGAAGGTGCATTCATCGTACATTTCGCATGCCGCATAACTAGTGCGGATGGGAGCGAGACCATTTTCTCGGCAAGATTGTCAATAGAAAGGACATCTCAAGATGGCAACAATGACCAAGAAGTCGACTGCAAAGAAGTCGACAAAGTCTGCAAAGGCAGTGAAAGTTGTAAAGAAGGCTTACAAGCCAACAACAACATCGAAGGCTCGCACCCGCAGCCAAATCATCGCTGAACTCGCAACCGCTTCTGATATCAAGAAGACGGTCGTGAAGGAAGTGTTCGAAAATCTCGGCGCGATGATCGGTTGCGATCTCGGCGGTCGTGGTCCAGGCGTGTTCAGCTTCATGGGTCTCATGAAGATGAAGACTGTCAAGAAGCCAGCGACAAAGTCACGCGAAGGTGTGAACCCATTCACTGGTCTTTCGCAGATTTTCAAGGCGAAGCCAGCAAGTAAGAAAGTTCGCGTTCGTCCAACGAAGACTCTCAACTCACTCGTGAGCTGATTGATTCACTGACGAATCTGAATTCGATTCTTTGAATTCTTCACGCGACCCTGCTTCGGCGGGGTCGCGTTGTTTTTGCAATTTGTGTTTTTGCAATTTATGTTTTTGCAATCTCTACTTTTGCAGCGCTGCGCGCAGATTTCCCGCCGATGCATCGAGCTTTGCTTCAGCCTGCTTCACCGAAAGATTCAGTGCGCGCATCACGATTGCAATTTTTACTCTACCACCAGAATTGCCGAGTAATTCTGCAGCATTGCTGCGAGTCAATGATGAATCAAATGTGCACAGAGTGCGAATCGCGCGATCGACCAACTTGTCGTTTGTCGCAGCAAGATCGACCATCAGATTCCCATGCACTTTCCCCAACTGAGTAAAAAGAATTGTTGTGATGCAATTCAGCGCAAGCTTGGTTGCCGATCCAGCTTTCAATCGCGTGGAACCCGTCAGCATTTCTGCCCCTGTTTCCAGCACAATCAGATGATCGCACTCTGCTGGTGCTTTCAGTGCAGAGCACACTAGAAATCCAGTGAGGGCTCCTTGCGCCTTTGCGAGAGTGATTGCGCCGAGTGCATAAGGCGTCGTACCCCCCGCTGCAATTGCCAGCAATGCATCGTTGGATCCAATCGCATGCGCCGCGAATTCTGCAGCGATGCCGTCATACTCATCTTCGCGGCGTTCGCTGCTCTTTCGAAGAGCCATATCGCCGCCAGCAATCAAACCAATCACTTGACCTGGATCACTGCAGAATGTCGGAGGGCATTCACTCGCATCAAGCACGCCAAGACGACCCGATGTCCCGGCGCCGCAATAAAACAATCTGCCGCCAGTGCGAATGCGAGGAACGAGAGCATCGACGAATCCAGCGATCGCGGGTGCTGCGTTTGCAACCGCCGCATGAACAATCGCATGATCGTGCGCCATCGCGCGCACTTGTTCGAGAGTTGTCAGCAAGTCAAAATTTTCGGAACTTGCGTTGCGCTGTTCTGTCGCGACATGACTGCGATCTGGAGGGAGCGCAGATTTGCTTGTGTTTGTCATGGAATTTGACTGCTTCCATCTGGTGTTGCCTTCAATTCCCGCACGAAGAAAGACCACAGAGCGCTCTCTTCCGATGGACCGAATCCACCATGACCAGCCTTGGGAAAGAAAAGCATGTCGAATGAAAAGTCGCGGTCGTACAACTTCTGCGCAATCGCCCAACCGTTTGATGGATGCACGTTGTCATCTTGCATTCCATGAATCAACAAAAATTTTCCAGCCAACTTGTCGGCGTGAAGAAGTACGCTGCCATCGTCATATCCTGCTTTGTTTTCTTGAGGAGTTCGCATGAAGCGCTCGGTATAGATCGAGTCGTACTGCCGCCAATCCATCGGACCAGAGCGTGCGACCGCTGCCTTGAAGACATCGGGATATCGCACAAGCGCAATCGCAGACATATATCCGCCATACGACATGCCCGTGATTCCCACTCGCGATCCGTCGATTCCAGGACGAGTGGCGATCTGCCGAACAGCCGCGGCTTGATCATCCAAATCGGGGCCACCAAGTTTCAGATATGTCGCATCCTCAAAGGCCTTGCCTCGACCCGGCGTCCCTCGGTTGTCGATTTGCAGGATGACAAAGCCAAGTTCGCAATCCGCACGGGGCGATGAGAATCGATTGAAAATGTTTGCAAAGTATGGCCCACCATAGGCATCCACAATCAACGGCCACGACTTCTTCGGATCGAAAGTGCTTGGAAAGTGCAGAGTTCCGTAGATATTTGTCACTCCGTCAGCGGCTTTCAACTTGACCAGTTCTGGCATTGGGATATTGCGCGAGGACCAGATATCGCTTGCTCCTTCCGCGAGCTGCGCAACCACCTTGCCATCTGCTCCATACAGTTTCGCCGATGGAGGTCGTGAAATCGTCTCATCACTTGCAACAAAGTATTGCCCATCAGGCGAAATTCGAAACCGAGCGTATGTCAGATCATCTGGGGTCAAGCGCCTTTGTTGCGTTCCATCAAGATGAACACTCATCAACTGCGGGTTGATCTGAGTTTGCGCGGGGAACGCTGTATAGAAAAGCACTCCCACTTCTTCGTTGACTTCGACAATCTTTCCAGCGGGAAATTCTCCGCTTGTCAATGGGATGACCTTCGACGAGTCGAGCGACCGAAGCTCGTACTGCTTGAATCCAGTTCGCTCGGTTGACCAGATGAATCGGCGACCATCTGCAAGGAAATCCATTTCAGGCATATGGTGATTCCAGTGAGGTTGCTCTTCGCGAACAAGCACTCGCACCACACCGCTCTTCGTATCAGCGGAGCAAAGTTCGAGCACATCATGCCGGCGATTCAACCGATGAAAAATCAGTTGATCACCTGTGGCGGAATATTCCACACCATAGATGTATTGCTCATTTGGACCTACATCGATCGTGCGAATGTGTTTCGAAGGATCGCCATCAGGATCAACGCAAAATGCCTTGATATCCAGCACAGAGAGTCCAACAATTGGATTGGGATCGCCCGGCTTTGGATAGCGTTCTGTTTCGATTTCTGGCCGCAATTTCGTCAGCCCTGACAGAATGGTGTAGAGCGGGACTTGCGCATCATCAAAGCGATAAAACGCCAATTGTTCACCGGTGGGACTCCACCACATGCCCGTGGTTTGATCGAGTTCTTCGCCATAAACCCAGCTTGCTGTTCCATATCGCAGAGTACTTGTTCCATCTATCGTCACCGCACGCTTCGCAGCGTTGTTGCATTTCAAGAAGAGGTTTCCATCGCGCGATTCTGCGCTCATCGTCTTATCTGCCGAAAATGCGATCGGCTGCTGTCGTCCACGCGATGGCGCCATTGGTTCTTTGCGAGATGGTCGAGGTCGACTTGCTGCGGGAGCATTGTCTTCACCTTCATTTGCTGGAGTGATTGCACCAGTGGTCAAATCGACAATCGACCACGGGCCAGTTTGGCGAAACCACATTTGATTCTTTGCGATATCCCAGCGCACATCTCGAATAGTGCTTGAGGGCGAACGATTAAAACTTCCCGCAATCGACGCGCCACGATCTGCGCCAGGGAGTTGGTCGTACGGAGTCCAATCCGCACGGGCGATTGCGCAGAGAAGAATTGCGCAAGCAAAAAATATGCAAGCAAAGTGAACTGACGTTGCATAAATTCGAACCGAACGCCCAGAGCAAGAGCGCATCATTTGTCAGCCCACACGAGCCATTTGCTGAAATTGTGCGAGACGCTTCGTGATTTCATCAAACTTCAATGTTCGCATTCGATCAAGTCCGAACGCTTCGAGCGAGAAACTGGCGACAACGGTTCCATACGCCATTGCTATCTGCAGCGATGCGAAATCAAAACGACCTTGGCGGGCAAGATATCCCATGAATCCACCTGCGAAACTGTCGCCCGCTCCTGTCGGATCGACAACATTCGCATCATCAATTGGAAAAGCTGGAATGACTGCAGAACCTTCGGGATGAATGAGAATCGCTCCATGCTCGCCCTTCTTGACGACCACAAACTTTGGCCCCATATCGAGAATCTTTCGCCCGGCGCTGATTGCATTGCGAACGCCGGTCAATTCTGCAGCCTCGCTGTCGTTGACGATCAAACCATCAACTCTTTGCAGAAGCGCGCGTAATTCTGGGTTGGCAGTGCGAATCCATAAATCCATGGTGTCAGCAACGACCAATTTTCGCTTTGGAAATTGATCGATGAATCCAAGTTGCACTGAGGGATGCGTATTGCCGAGGAAAACAAGTTCACTGTCAGCGTATGCAGCAGGAACACGCGGAGGTTCTTCTTGCAGAACTCCAACTTCGGTGAAAAGCGTCTCACGACGATTCACGTCCTCGAAATATTTTCCGCCCCACGAAAAAGTTCTCGAATTTGTTCGAGATTCCAAGCCTTCCAAACAGACGCCTGAAAAACTTTTTAGGATCGAATGGTGTTCGGCTGGCCAATCTCCACCAACAACTGCGACCAGTCTGACTGGACAAAGTTGGCTCGCTGCGGCCGCGAAATATGCTGCGCTTCCACCCGAAACTCCTTCACGCTTGGCGCGAGGTGTCTGGACGGTGTCAATTCCGATAGTTCCTGTTACGACGAGTTTCACGATGTGATCGTATCGCTTCGGCGAAAACTTCGTGCCCAACCGATACCGATCGCGACCCCAGTCAATGATCCTGCGACGACATCAAGCGGCATCATCCGCAATTCGGGTGGAAGCGCGTTGATCGCAAAGAGCGTCCCAATATCGCCAGTCATACGGCTTGCAATAAAGAGTTGATATCCACCTGCGAGCAAGATCGGCGAAATGAAGGCGAGAATTGGTTGCACATTTGGTGCGAAAAGGCGGAAGGCAATACCAACTGCAATGCCGCCGAGGCATGCGCCGCCGAATGCCTGACCTTTGAACATTGTGCGAATGACCAACCACGCAATCAATGGAAGAAGCACTCCTGTGATCGCGCCACGGAGCGCATCGCTATCGAAATATTCTTTCCACATCGACTCACCAGGAAATCGCTGCGCGATATCGGGAGGCGATCCTGAAAAGCGAAAGATCAGCACAACGGATATTGCCGATGGCACGGCCCAGATCATCGTTTCGATTGCAAGCGACGTCAGCGATGCGCCACCAAAGATCGCTCCTGCAATTGATGCACTTCGCAGCGTCAGTCCTGCAAGACCAGCACCGAGGACGAAGACTCCGACAACCGCGTTGACCAAGCGGCCTGCGATCATTGCCAAGACTGTCAGCAGGATCATGACTGCCCCAAGCGTCAAGATTGCGCTTGTTTTCGAAGTTGCCAGCGTGACGCACCCCGCAGGTTCTCCGCACACATCGATCATTCGATTCGACGATGTCGATCCCAGCCAAAGTGCGCCGACAATTGTGATCGTCAGGACAAGTCCACGAATCCATCCTCTTTCAGCGGATTGTTCCGCAGGATTCGATGCTGCCGACGATTGCGAGAAAGTATTCATTGCGTGTGGTGTATCCGCATGCTGTTCACTGCGCAATGTCGAAGTATCCTCATTACCGTGACAAACTCTCCCCCGCCAGTCATGCTCGATGGAAATCCTCTATCACTAGATGCCGTGTGCGCCGTGGCTCGCAGTGGTGCAAAGGTCGAGTTGAGCTCGGAAAGTCGCAAGCGAATCACGGAAGCTCGATCCGGAATGCTCGAACGCGCTGCGACTGGTGATCCTTTATATGGAATCAACACGGGCTTTGGAAGTTTCTCACATGTGCGATTACCCAGCGAACAACTTGCGGAACTTCAAGCAAATCTGATTCGATCACACGCAGCTGGAGTCGGCGCACCGCTGGATCAATGGGAAGTCCGGGCGATGATGGTTGTTCTCGCTGCAAGTCTGGCACGAGCCCATTCAGGAGTCCGAGCGGAATTGGTTGATTCTCTCGCTGCGCATCTCAATCACGGATTGACTCCAGTCATTCCGTCGCGTGGATCGGTTGGAGCTTCAGGAGACCTCGCCCCGCTTGCTCATCTTGCGCAGGGATTGATCGGCGAAGGTCCAATGGATTTCGGCGGACGCAGAATGAATGCTTCAGAAGCGCACAAAGCGGCGGGTATTTCGCCAATTCGACTTGCAGAAAAAGAAGGTCTTGCGCTGATCAA
>CAMDEL010000083.1 GCA_945896765.1 Singulisphaera sp. GP187 | reverse complement strand
TTTTGATAAAGAGTCACTGCGTGTATTATTTTCACCGTAATGACAAATCAATCAAACACTATCCAAACCGCGACATCTTGGAACGTATTTGAAGCCCAGAAGAAAATCCTCGAGTTGGTCGCGCGTGGAGCGCCGCTATCGGAATCATTAACTGCAATCTCTCGATTCTCTGAAGAAACAATTCCTTCGATGATGGCATCGGTCTTGGTCTTTGAAGATTCTTCGCAGTCACTGCGCAAGGGTGGATATGGTCGACTGCCGTCAACTTTTCAAGATGCGATTGATGGAATGGCTCCAGGCCCAGTCACTGGAAGTTGTGGGACCGCCGCGTATCGTAAATCACGGGTGATATGCGAAGATGTTCGCATTGATCCGCTTTGGATTCCTTTTCGAGAGTTCGCCGTTGGATATGGCATTCAGTCAGCGTGGTCAACACCAATTCTTGGCGCTGAAGGAAATTTGACCGGAGTCTTTGGAATGTATTACGGCGACTGTAGAGCGCCAAGTGAAGAAGATTTGAAGCTTGTCGATCACTTTGTAAATCTCGCATCAATCGCAATCGAACAGCATCGATTTGAGATGCGTGATCCTTTGACAGGACTCGGAAGCAGAAAACTTCTTGACAACCTTGTCGCTTCTTGGAAAGTCAATTCGACCGTACAGTCGCTTTCAGTCGCGCTTCTGAATCTTGACCATTTCAAAGTTCACAATGCTCATCTCGGGCGTCGTGATGCAGATAAATTGCTGAAACAAGCGTCTGAACGCATTTCTAAAAATGCGACTCAAACTGACTTTGCAATTCGATTTGATGGCGACCAATTCATCCTGATTACTCCCGCAGAAGGCAATTCGATGCGAGAGCGTTTTCGAGAAGTGATCAATGCTTTCAAAAAGCCGTTTGCAATCAACGAAACTGATGTTCTCCTGACGGTCTCGGCCGGAATTGTCGACTGGGACCCCCGCACAACCGATTTTGACACGGCTTTTCATCAAGTTGAACAAGCGTGCGTCGCTGCCAAGAAGCTTGGAGGCGATCGTTGGGTTGAGTACAACGAGACTGATCGCAAAGGTGCGGACGAGAAACTTCGTATTGCACGTATTTTAAAAAATTGTATTGCAGAACAACAGGTTGTTGCACATCTCCAACCGATTATTGACATTGCCACGGGGCGCCCGATTGGATTCGAGGCGCTCGCACGGCTGACTGGACTTCAAGAAACAATCCCGCCTTCAACTTTCATCCCAATTGCTGAAGAGCATTCTCTGATCAATCAAGTTGGAATGAGCATCTATCGTTCAACATGCCAATTCATATCGAGCTTGAAATCGAAGAAGGAAAAAATGACCGTCAATGTGAATGTTTCAATACTTCAGTTGATGCGGGAAGATTTTCCCTTTCAAGTTGCTGAAATTGCTGCAGAATATGGGGTCTCCTGCGAGCAAATTTGTTTCGAGGTGACTGAGACCCAGTTGCTCGAAGCCCAAGGACCAGCACAAACGACACTCCTGAAACTGAAAGAGATGGGTTTCAAGCTTGCACTTGATGATTTCGGAACTGGATATTCCTCACTCAAAATCCTCCAACAATTGCCATTTGATCACGTCAAGATTGATCGAAGTTTTACTTCTGGGCTAGAAGATGGAAAACGCGAACCTGCTCTTTGCAAAGCTGTGCTTCGAATGGCTGCAGCGTGTGGCATGCGTGTCGTCGCTGAGGGTGTCGAGAATCAGCAACAATTAGACATTTTGAAAGGCATGGGCTGCGAGTTTGGCCAAGGATATTTCTGGGCTCGACCTGCTCCTGCTTCAGAGGCATTCAGCTGGCTCGAGAAGAAGAACTTGGCATGATCTTGATTTGAATATGACTCGACACGATCTCACATTTGTGCGAAACTGACGATTATGCAAATTCAAATCGAATCTGGACATTCCACCGGCGGAACTGTTGTTGGGCTGAATGGGAAATTGGACTCTGGAAACGCTACGCCAGTGGAAATTGCGCTCTTGGAAGTGATCGCAAAGGGTGAGACAAACCTTAAAATCGACTGCAAACAACTGACATTTGTCAGCAGTGCTGGGCTGCGTTCACTCATCATGGCAATCAAGAAAATGAAACCACTTGGGGGAACGGTCACGCTGCTTGGGCTTCAATCAAACGTCAAAGAAGTGCTGGAAATCAGCGGATTGCTGCCACTCTTCAAGATTCAAGATGCTTGAAAAGATTCAGATGATCTGAGAAGCAGTCGGACGAATGGAAACATCGGTCCCAGGAATCTGAGATTCTAAATCCGCGCGAAGAGCATCGATTTTCGTTTGGACAACTCCCATCAATTCGTTGGGATTGAATTCGAGAAAAATCTCGACATACACATTGGGCCCAGAACGACGAGCTCGAACTTTATGAATCCGCTCATATGAATCGATGTGAACGACCAACCCACTCATGATCTTCAGTTGCACGGACTCTTCAATCGTCGCATCCAAGAGATCGCCGACTGATGATGAAGCCATCCCCCATGCAGCGTGAAACATGAAAAGCACGCCGACAAGCGATGCGATTGGATCGATATACCAACTCCACTCACTTTGACGGAAGAGCAGCGCCAACAACAACCCGCTTCCCATGACAACATCGAAACTTGCCTTGGAAAACCAAAGTCGAGCCTGAGATTCCATGATTGCAGATGGTTGCTGTGCGACAATCCGTTTGTTCCTCGCCCAAATCCAGTACCCAATACATGCATACAGCGCGAAGAGTGCGATACCAGCTTGCGTTCCTTCTGGCATGATGGGATGACTGAAGTGATGTATAGCGCGAATCGTCACGAAAATTCCGCACGCCATCATGATCACGCCAATTATGATGCTGACAAGATTTTCAAGCTTGCCGATGCCATACGAGAATTGATGCGACGCAGAACGACGCACTGCACGAATGGTCAGGAATGCTGCGAGCACTGAAAGAGTGTCCGTTGCTTCCTTCAACACATCGCCCATGATTGTCACTGAATTGGACATCATCGCCGCACTGCCCATCAAGACCAGATCAACACAACAGAACCAAAGTGCGAACTTCAGACTTCCTTCTCTTGTACCGCTTGATCCATGGTGCGACATAGTGGGTTCAATCTAACAATAAAGTGGTCTCAATGATGCGTCAGTCATTTTTATTGACATCATCATCATCATCATCGTCGTCGTCATCATCCACATCAGAGATGGCCCAGAGCGGATAGACAGCAGAAGAACCTTTCATTGCATGCCACAGAATGCGGTTGAGTTGATCTTCGGAGCACTGATCTATTTTTTCAAGCGGAAGCCGAGCAGAAGCGAGCGCATTTTCGCGAAGCAGCGGATCGGCAATCGCCGACGGCTGTGGATTCAATTCATCCAGCAAAATATTGCTGGGTACCGAAGCGAAATGAGCGTAATTTGCTGTGGAATTGAAGCAATCTGACATTGGCGTCGCAGATGCATCCATTTGATTCATCGGCGGCATTCCAAGCATCAATTCCATTGTTCGCAGCAAACTTGTGTGGTTGTACTGCGTGCTGATGACCTCGCCTCGCTTGGTATATGGACTTATGACATACGCAGTCGTTCGAAATCCGCTGACATGATCCCAGCCTGCCTGAGGATCATCTTCGATTGCGAAGATGCACGTGTCTTTCCAGAAAGAACTCTGACTGATCGCTTGGACAATCTGACCAAAGGCAAGATCGTTGTCCGCGACATGAGCTGCAGGCGAAGGCACGCCCGCTTTCGTTCCACTGGTGTGATCATTCGGTAAACCAATGATGATCAGATTTGGAAGCGTGCCAGTCTTTTCGTATTCCTTCAATTCTGCAATGAATTGACGAGCGCGAAAAACATCTGGAATATCCATATCCCAACCAACAGTATTCGTGCAGAGATATGGCCGCAGAGACTCGATCGTTGGCACACTTGCGACGTTGACTTCTGAGCTTCCAGTGGTGAAATCCTTCCAATGATCTTGAAAAGCAATCTCCCCTTTTCGATTTGGATCCGCCCAACTTTTCTTTGTCTCAGCAAATTCACCATAGACTCGTAAACTTTTTCTCGAAGCAATCGCGTTGTCCCAAAGAAATCCAGCGGACGAGTAAGCCAACGCGTCACTTTCATTCTCGAACGCTCCCGAGGGATAACTGCGAGGAAATCCTGCAAAGGAACGCTCAAGATATTCATTAGCAATCGCAGAGTTCGCCCAATTGTGTCCGTCGGCGCTCAAGACTCCTGAACAATATGTGTTGTCGAGCAAGACAAATTCTCGAACCATCTTGTGCTGATTTGGAGTTATGTTTTCACCAAAGACACACAGCGAAGCATCGCCATTGCCCTGCGGGATATCACCAAGAACTTGGTCATACGTCCGATTCTCTTTGATGATGTAAACAACATGATTGAAAACACTTGGCTCGCCAACGCGCTCTGGAACCGGACGCGGTGGCTGACCAGCACGCGCTGGCAACTTGGCTTCTTGCAATAATCCATAACGCATGTTGAACAGGGCAATCTGAGTCATCGCTTTCAAATCGCTCTCGCACGGCAGTGGAACAAGCGAAAGACTTCCTCGAAATTGCTTGGAATTAGAATCTGCTTTTTCCCGCACATTCAACCGCTGCGTCAACGCCGTTCCTTTGATATTCGCAGCGCACAGAATCGAACCTTTCGCACTGTGTGCAATAGCAATTGCGCCAGGAAACCATCCCACAGGAATCAAACCAATCAATCGAGAACGCTTCGGGAGATCCTCGCTTGGACCAAACTCGATGACAGCGATTGCGTTCTGACTGCCGTTGCATACATAAAGAGATTTTCCAGTGGGATCGAAAGTCAGCGCACAAGGCTGCGCGCCAAACAAATCATCTGGATGTTGACGCATACAAATAGTTTCGTGGATGAGATCCGTGCGAGTGTCGATGACAGAAAGAGTGTCACTTCCAGAATTTGCAACGACAATCCAGTTGCCATCAGGTGATGAGGCGAGCGCGCTGGCGTGCATCCCCGTGACAATCTCGGTTGGAACGCGATTGCCCTGCAAATCAATAATCGAAACCGATCCTTCGCTTGCAATGAATCGCACGGGATCAATACGCGCGATGGTTCCGCGGCCAACTTGACCAGTCAAACTCTGTGCATCTGGACGACGACCAGCCCAATTGCTGACATACGCCTTTCCTGCAGCGAAGACGACATCAAACGGCGCGACACCAACATCCCATGTTCGAAGCACGCGACCATCTTTCGCGTCGAGCTCCAAGAGATGATTCGACAGATTGCCGCATACATAAAGTTTTCCGCCATCAGCCGAGACAGCAATTCCTGATGGGATCTCTGCTTCACGGCGCGGAGCATTGGCGTGTGGAAGAGGAAATGTGAAGAGTGCCGAAATCGTTCCCTTGTCATCGATGCCGAATACTTTGATACTGCCGTCCACATTCGCCAAATAAGCGCGAGTCCCATCAGGCGAAACCACGAGCCCTGTGTAGCTGAGTTGTCCATTCTTATCTGGCTTGAGCAGTCGTGGCGAGACTGGATTGACAGAAGCGTGCGCCTCGTCATCTGCTGGAAGCGCGATGCGCTGCATGATCTCGCCGCTCGACGGATCAACCACAACGATTTCGGGAGTCTTGCCAGCGGTGATCAATCGCGTTCCGTCAGCGAAGAGTGCGATTGCTTGCGGGCGCATTCCAGGGAGTTCCACCAACTTTCCCGCTGGAGTGAGCAACTGATTTGTTGGTGTAAAAAATATATTGGTACGAACTTGACCAACTGGTGCATTTGTCGAAACGATCACCTGTGATTGATCGACTGAAGAACATGCGGTAATGAAAATGAGAATCAAGCAGCAGCTCAGTACATACTGCAGAACACATTGAAAAGATTTCATTCGTGCAGGATAAAGGAATCGCCATAAGGCAGGATTGCATACTCTCTTTGCCACTCTGCCATGAAATTGTTTCCTCTCTATGTCTTGATGTCAGCGATGGTCGTGGCCAGTCCTGGCCCTGGCGTCGTGATGACCTTGACGAATGCGCTTCGATATGGCGTGAAAAATGCTTTCCCCGGCATTCTTGGTTTAGCAGCAGGAATTGTGTTTATTGCTGGCATTTCATCAACGGGTCTGGGCGTGCTTCTTTCGACATCACCAGTTGCATTCACCACCTTGAAGTACATCGGCGCGGCCTATCTGATTTATCTTGGATTCCGTTCGTGGATCGCAGCGCCATTTCAGTTTGGACAAGAGCAAGCGCATGCAGCTAATTTCAGGAAGCGATTTTGGGAATCGTTCACGCTTCAATTTACAAATCCAAAAGCACTCTTTTTTTGTCTGGGGGTTTTCCCCCAGTTCATTGATGCAGAAGGAAACTTTTTCTTGCAATTTGCAATTCTTGCTGCGACATATGTGCTGCTGATTATCGCAATTCATCTCGCCTATGCCTCCACCGCTGCTCGCGCAAGGATGTGGCTCTCATCGCCGCGCGGCGGTCGCATTCTCAACGCGCTCACAGGAACAATGTTCGTTCTCTTTGGCGTGTTGTTGGCGATGACGAAAACATAATCTATTCAGAGACCACAAGGCCATGAAAGAACTCAACTGGTACAGCACGGTTCCTTCGTTTGCAGATTTTCACCAACTCACTCAAGATGAACATTTTCGCCGCGTTCCCCCGACGTGGTCGCTCATTGTGACTTGCTGCACGGCAGATGAAATCGCAGTCAAAGAAACCTTCGTAAATTTCTTCGCAATCGATTCATATACACTCGCCGATCATGCATCCACTCGTAGGCGAATTCATGGGAACACTCGTGCTCGTGCTCCTTGGAGATGGCGTTG
>CAMDEL010000082.1 GCA_945896765.1 Singulisphaera sp. GP187 | reverse complement strand
TTTGCAAAGAAGTTCAACCTTCCTTTCGTTCTACTTGTTGACGAACCTGCAGCAAGCGGCACGCCTGCCGTGAGCAATGCATATGGCGTGTGGCAAGAGAAATCGATGTATGGCAAGTCGTATATGGGCATCGTCCGAACGACATATCTCATTGGTGCTGATCGCAAAGTTGTGAAGCGGTGGGATAAAGTTTCTGTCACCGATCATGGTGCGGAAGTACTTGCGGCACTTGGCGAAATTGGTTGAGTCGGATTCTTATTCGTATTGTTTACATAATTGGCAAGGTCTGCAATCGCCAATCCAACCGCGACCAGAATCACTGCCAGCAATATCCCCGCGATTGCCAGTCGCATTCGCCAGGATCTTTTGCGCGCGCACTTGAGTTTTTCAATCCACTCCTCAGTCCACAAAGTGCCACATTCGGGGCATTGCAACTGTGCTGCCGCAAGAAAATGTCCACATCGTCCGCACGCAACAGCTGGCGCTTTGGCCAATTCTCGGATCTTCATTCCAGAGACGGCAAGCCATGCAACGATGGCAAGTATCAAGAGTCCAATGACGGGGCAGATCATGAAGTGGAGGATACGAAGGATGAGAATGGGATGGATCTCTACACTGCAACTATGCAGGAAATCGAAATCAATTTTCGCAGGCTTTCACCACTTGCAACACTGCCGGTGTATCAAAGCGAACTTGCCGCCGGCATGGATCTTCACGCGGCGATTGAAGTGCCAGTGACGATCGAGCCTGGTGCGATTGCAATGATTCCATGTGGATTTGCAATTGAAATTCCACCAGGATATGAAGGTCAAGTTCGTCCACGCAGTGGATTGGCATGCAAGCATGGTGTTTCGATTCCAAATTCGCCTGGCACAGTTGATGCTGATTATCGAGGCGAGATGAAAGTTGCGCTGATCAATCTTGGGCGCACGGCATTCACGGTCGAACCTTCAATGCGAATCGCGCAACTGGTCATCGCGCCGGTTCTCCGCGCACGTCTGCGTGAAACGACTCAGTTGAGTGACACAGCTCGTGGTTCTGGTGGATTTGGTTCAACTGGCGTTGGCTCGACAGGCAGTTGAAGCGTAAAATATTTCTGGCCTATTCAATTTTCATCGCAGCGAAATCAAAGGCAACGCACTCGCGGCTGAAAAATGGTTCACCAGATTCGGTGCCGATACGGCTCCCAAAATAAATTCCCGCAGCATCAAGCCACTCTGGAACTTTGCGATTCTTTTCATTTGCAACGAACTGACTTACGTATGCCAACACTGCACGACGTTTCGTCTGGGCAAATCCAGTCGTGTCAGCGATGATCGATGGTTGGGGAACGCTTCTCAAGTGAATTGAATAAAAGTGAAAGAGGTGAGGCGCATGCCAAGGATCGCCAGGCAGATCGCATTTGGTGAACTTCGCAGCAAATCGAGAGGCTTCGATCACTGCGCACGCCGCAACATGATCTGGATGAGCATCTTCAGGATGCGGAGCGAAAAGCACATGTGGCTTAAGCATGCGGATCGCACCAGCAACGATGGCACGTGACGCCAGGTCGTTGACAACTTCTCGGTTGGTGAGTGGTAATTGCAAACGAGTCACACCCAAGATCTTCGCTGCAGCCGCAGCTTCTTGAGAACGAATTTCTGGCGAACCAAATGGTGTTGGTTCGCCAGTCGTCATATCGACAAGGGTGACTTGATGTCCCGCGGCAGCAAGACGAGCAATCGTCCCGCCCATGCCGAGTTCTTGATCATCTGGATGTGGGCCAAAGACTGCAATGCGCATCGTGTCACTCTATCAGCGTGCGGCGCCGAGGCGACGATACAACTCGAGCAGATGTGTGTTCATCGTCCTCCAGTCAAAATCGACTCGCACCACTTCTCGCCCGCGTTCTCCCATCACACGCCGTTCATTTGGATGATCGATCATCCACTGCGCCGCAGCACGGAGCGCTCTGGAATCGCCTGCTTTCACTAAGAGTCCAGTACGTTCATGTTGACAGACTTCGCGCGCGCCATCGACGTCATAGGCAATCACTGGTTTTTGTTTCAGCATTCCTTGAACAACGGCGCGCGGCAAACCTTCGCGGTAAGACGGATGAACAATCACATCCATCGCAGAAATCCAGGCAGGAATTTCGCTTGGATCGACGAGACCAGTCATCGCAACTCTATCGGCGATTCCAAGTGCCTTCAGTCTTGCGACCAATCGATCTCGCCACCAACCATCGCCCACCCAAAGCAGCGCAACTTTCGGCGCGTTGGCAGTCGCGCCGGTTTGGGTGAGCATTTCACCAAACGCATCGATCATGTCATCGTGACCTTTCAGTTCCGCCAATCGTGCGATGGTTCCAAGAACAACAACTGATTCGTCCCAACCAAATCTTGCGCGAAGTTCTTCACGCTTCGTGGCAGGCGCAATAAAATGCTCTGTTTCCATAGCGCTTCGAATAGTGACAAATTGTTCTGGCCGGCCGATTCCTTGCGCAAGCGCTTGAACGGTCATCGCATCAGCGACGCTGACCATCGCATGACAGCGATGCGAAGCCCATCGTTCCGCGCGGATGTATAAGAAGTTCTTCCACCACGATTGGTATGGGTGAAATGCAAGTCCGTGAATTGTGTGAACAACCACAGGAACTTTTTCAGCCCACGCAGCTTTGCGTCCAAGTATTCCAGCCTTGGAAGAATGCGTGTGCACCACATCAGGTTTCCATTTATGAATGAGTTCTCGCAACTCTTTCAAACAGCGACGATCCCGCAGAGGCGCGATGTGCCGAACCAGATTTGGAACCTCAAAGCGTTCGATGCGCGGGTCTGCGATCACTCTTGGCAAGAGCGATCCTTCGGGTCCATAGATCGGTCCATATGCCAGCGCAACTGTGTGCCCTTGATCTGCGGCACCAATGCATGAAAGCACGGTGTTTTCTTGCGAGCCTCCGATGATGAGTCGTGTTGAGATATGCAATATTCTCATAACGCCTGTTCCGATGATTCATCGATTCCTTCGGCGACTGAATCCAATTCACCAGAGGAATCTGTGATGCCATAATGAACCCATTCCAAGCAGAGTCCCGAGGGCGACATTGTTGGACCAGCGCGTGCGCGATTGCGTGCTTCGAGAATTTCTGTAACCGACTCGGGCTCGAATCGTCCTCGACCAATTTCGACAAGCGTCCCAACCATAATTCGAACCATGTGATAGAGAAAACCGCCGCCTGCAACATCGACGCGCACAACTCCAGGCGATGGCTCGATGACAGAACATGTATGAACAGTTCGGACTGTGGATTCGCGCTGCTCTGGACAATGCGCGAACGAACGAAAGTCGTGCGTACCAATCATCAACGCAGCAGCGGTACGCATTCGTGCAATATCCAAAGGGTGCCGACACTGCGCAGTTGTGCGACGCTCGAATGGATCGGCGCGTCCTTCAAGCCCATGTGGCCTTCCTTCGCATCCGTGGCGCAGTCGATAGGAATAACCTTTGCTTCTGCAATTTCGAATTGGATCGAAAGAATCTTCGGCATCCCACGCCCCTCGAACTTCCAGATCTTGCGGCAGCCGCGTGTTGAGAGCCATCACCATTCGATCAACAGGAATGCGCGGGTCAGCGATCGAAAATGCCGCAACTTGACCACGCGCGTGAACTCCAGAATCTGTTCGGCTCGCACCATCGACGGTCACTCGCTCGCGCATCAAATTCGAGACAGCATCGGTGAGAACTCCTTGCGCAGTTCGCAGCGCAGGCAGATTGGGCGGCTCTTGCCTTTGCCAACCATGGAAGTCTGTTCCGTCGTATGCGACGAGTAGTCGAAAGCGTGGCACGGTCCAAGTTCGCCCTGTGGGCTAGTGACCGAACAGGGAAGTGGGGGAGAGCATCCCTTTATCCTCGAAGTATTTGAGCGCTTCGTCAACGCTGCGAAAAATTTTAGTCGCCGTTTCAGTAATGAACGGGCTCGGATTTTTCTTTGGCTTCCAGACCACATACACCTCTTTGGTGTGTTCGAATGCATGGTGCAGTTCGCGTTCGACACCGCTCGAGAGCGCGGGAACGCCGCCAGCCAATTCGGGAACGAGAGAGACGATCATGTCACTCTGATCGACGAGTTTGAAATCACGCATATAAATTTGACCATCAATATCACCCGCAATATCAAGCACTTCACGAACAGGAAGGCGCATCACAGGATTTCCTTCGCGTCCACCAAATGAGTGAGGATGAATTTCGACAAAGTCTTCGCCTTTACGCGCAGCTTCGATGGCTCGATCGAGCAACATTTTCTCGTCGACATCACCTGGATCGAAAGTGATGAAGTGCCGCGCCAACTCCGCACGAAAGTGGTTGATCTCTGCTAAGACATCGGGCATATCCATCACGTGACTCATTGGAAACGATGGATAGACCTTGCGCATATCTGGTCGTGTGATCAGACGCAGGCAAGTTTCAACCGTGTCTTGATGTCGCCCGCGACTGAGAATGTAAAAATTATTCGCGCATCCAACCGCTTGGGCCATGATCTCAGTGGCGAGAATTTCTTCCTCGCGCCAGACCATGCAATCTTTCAGCGTGGCATCGATGACATGTTCTTGATGCAATCTGTGATGCACAGTCTCGACATTATCAACGAGGCAAATGAAGCAATTCGGTTCCAGCTTTTGTAGTTGATCAAAATCGAATGCGCTGAAAAGTCCATGTCGCCATCGGAATGTAGCGTGCGTATTGACAATGACATTGGGATGTTCATTCTTTGGATGTGTCGCCGCGATGACATCCTTGAATGCAGCTCTGCGTAGGCTGGACAGCCGAGAAATGGGAAGGTCCAAAATGCGCCCAGGTGTCACATCGGAGGCCTCGTCATACATCAACTCGCCGATATTGAAGACCTCGATACGCTCGCCGCGTTCACCTGCGGCAGTCACAACATCCCGAAGATATGGCTTCTTGTCTACGCCGATTTGTCCAGTGACGACTGCTCGCATGAACCGAGTATACGGGGCAGAGGCGTAACGGATCAGCGAGGCTTCAGTAGCGCGCAGACATGCACTTCGATCGCACGGCCTTCGCCAACAGCATCAACTTTTTCGTGGGTCTTGCCTTTGACATTGATGGAGTCCGCAGTGCAGCCAATCAACCGCGCGATATTGGCGACAATTTCGCCTCTGCGTGGTCCGATCTTGGGTTGTTCGCAGATGATTGTGCAATCGATGTTGCCAATCTCCCATCCCGCTTTGCGCATTCTGTCGACAGCTTCACGCAGAAAAATCGCAGAGTCTGCGCTTTCATTCTTGGGGTCGTTGTCTGGAAAGAGTTGGCCAATGTCGGGCAAGCCAAGTGCACCCAGAATTGCATCAGTGACTGCATGCAGCAAAACATCGCCATCCGAATGTGCAACAAGACCAGTTGAATGTTCGATTTGAATTCCGCCGAGTACAAACGACTTGCCCTTGCCTGCAGGGGGTCGAGGCTCGAGGCGATGCAGGTCATATCCATGTCCGATCCGCATCGAGCGATCAGTCCTTCGTTCGATTCGTAGGTTGAGGACCACCATTTGGAGAGTTCGCACCAGTCGTTTGATCCTGAAAATCTGGCGGAATCATCAGTGTCGGATCTTCTGGCATGTCTTCAGGAGCAGGGCGATATGTCACATCGATTCGCCGACATGATGCGGGAGGGCAAATGAGTTGATTATCAAGCGAACCAAATTCCGTCTTCTCTTCCCACATCTCCCAAATCATCTTGGTTGGTTCCGCTCGTGAACCGCTGCCAGAACCTTCGATGAACTTGAAGGTCAACTGTTTTCCAGCTGGAATATCCATCTTGAAAAAATTGTCTTGAGTGCGCGTATCTACGAGCGTCACAGTCACTGGTCGGGTCGGCGTCGAAATAAAAGTATAGCCTCGGCCTGAACTCGGCATGAATCCGCCATCAGGTGCGTAGCAGCCAGTGAGCAGCGCAGTTGTCATTGTCAGTGCTGCAATACATCGGGAAAATGGAGTACAGATTTTCATAGTTGCCTTCAAGGGTTATATGGTTTCGCAGTCTAGCAGTGGTTGAGTGTTTGGCGAGCGAGGACAAGTTGGACAAATTGTTTGCCGCGTTCCTCGAAATTTGTGTATTGCCCATAGCTTGCGCACGCTGGAGAAAGTAACAAGATGTCGCCACTTTTCGCACGAGAGAAGGCGCATTCGACTGCATTCGCAAGTGTCCCGCAGCGCAATGCTGGCGGGGCGGGCGCTAACATTTCTTCCGTTGCACCAATTGCATAGAGCCCAGCCAATCGTGGCGCAAGATCTCGGATGGACGAGAGGTCAATTTTCTTGTCATATCCCCCGACAATCAGATGAATTCGTGCGATGTCTTGAAACGAGGCGATGGCGAATTGAGTTGCTTCTGGGGTCGTGGCTTTCGAATCGTTGAAGCAGAGCACGCCTTCAATCGTGCCAACAGATTGCAGTCGATGTTCAAGTCCTTGAAAAGTGCTCAGCGCAGCACGCGCCAAGTCGATGCGCGCAGGTTCGCCATCCATCTTTGCGCATGCAAGGGTGATTGCCAATGCAAGGCGAGCATTTCTTCGCTGATGCTCTCCTGGAATTGAAAGCGAAATTGAATCAGCACTCGGAGCCTCGGCATCCCAGCCATCTTTCCACCACATGCCAGCGGAAGATTCTGATGCACATCGAATAGCGTCTGCTTTGCCTTCGACACCGAATGAAGAAATTAAAATATCGTCACGTGTTTGTTCTCGGCGAATCTGCGCTTTCGATTCGATGTAATGCGCGACGCTCCCATGCCAGTCAACATGATTCGGTGCGATATTGGTCAGGACGCCAATCTTCGGCGACCATCCAGCAGATCCACTCGCTTTGGAAAGCCACCACAGTTGTGCACTTGAAAGTTCAAGCACGGTCCATCCGCGCTCTGAAATTGCCTGCGTTCCCGATGGATTCAAGAGTGATCC
>CAMDEL010000081.1 GCA_945896765.1 Singulisphaera sp. GP187 | reverse complement strand
TCATTCCACTCTTTTGCAAGTTCTGTGCCGCGATAAAGCGAATCCCCTGCCAAAGGATGCCCGAGCGAACCGAATCCCGCACGAATCTGATGACGCCTACCGGGGCCAACAACTTCCACTTCAACAAGGTCGAATGCGCGCGGATCGGTGGCGTCGATATTCGCAGCGCCTGCTCGAAGCACGCACCAACGACAAGTCCCCCGCTCATTTCGATGTCCGACTTCGCTGACAGTGACCTTTGCAGAACCTTTATGGCGACCAGCGAAACAGAGCGAAAATTCTCCGCGAGATTCCACTCCACGCGTTGCAAGCGCAAGATATTTTTTCTCGATTGACCACCCACCGAATCCCGCAGAAAAATTGTCGCGCAAAGTTTGGTGCATCTGCGCAGTGCGAGCGACCAAGAGACACCCGCTGGTGGAAAGATCAAGCCGATGCACAAGCCCACATTCTGGCAAGGCTTGCAAGGCTGAAAAAGATTCTGCAAGCCACTGTTCGACCGTCGGTGCGCCATCGGTGACACGAGCGGCAACAGAATGCCATCCAATAGGCTTGTTCAGCACAAACCATTCTGGCTCGTCATGCACAATGGACGGAAGGGATTGAGGATCGGGTCCAGGTTGGAAAGTTGATTCGTTCACGGAATTCTCTTGGGCGTCTCAGCGAAGTTCGTTGAGCCGTACAATAGGGCAGCATGGCTTTTTACACGAAATTGGGACAACTACCTCCGAAGCGTCACATTCAGTTTCGCCGTCCTGACGGCGCGCTATACAGCGAAGAGGTCTTTGGAACCGAAGGGTTCGTCGGACCGACTTCAACTCTCTATCACATTCATCCACCGACACAAGTCACAGGATGGAAACCGATCTATTCCACAAAGACGGAATATGTCGAACGCGAAGTGATGCGCATGCGACATGTTCGAAGTTCTCCGATGCCACCCAAAGGTGATCCGATCACTGGACGCGTTGTTCTCTTTGGAAATGAAGATGTTGAAATGTCTGTATGTGTTCCATCAGAGCCGATGAACTATTGGTTCAAGAGCGGCACCGGCGACGAATGCATTTTTGTGCATCATGGTTCTGGAACAGTTCACACAACATTTGGAACGCTCAAGTTTCGAGCGAAGGATTACATCATTATCCCTAAGGGAATCATCTATCAAATGATTTTCGATCCGACTGCCGATGGCCAACCAAATCCGCGTTTCTTACTCATCGAATCTGTAAACGGATCGCACATTCTTCCGCCGCCGAGATATCTCTCGAAGCAAACAGCACAGTTTCTCGAACACGCTCCATATTGCGAACGCGATTTGCGTATTCCGCAATTGCCAATGACATTCGACAAGCGAGGAGAATTTGAAGTGCGAATCAAGACGCGAGGGATGGTGCATTCATATATGTACACCTATCACCCACTTGATGTTGTCGGTTGGGACGGTTGCTATTACCCATACATCTTCAATATTGACGACTTCAGCCCAATCGTCGGCAAACATCACATGCCGCCGCCAACGCATCAAACTTTCGAGGCTCGGAACTTTGTAATTTGCTCATTTTGCCCGCGTTTGTTGGACTTCCATCCGCTGGCGATTGTACTTCCATACAACCATTCGAATTTAGATTCCGACGAAGTGCTTTACTACGTCGAAGGAAATTACAAAGCGCGGCGTGGTATCGAGAGCGCTTCGCTCACACTGCATCCACAAGGAATTCCACACGGACCGCATCCTGGAACGATCGAAGCTTCCATCGGCGCAACCAAGTCTGACGAACTTGCGGTGATGTGCGACACATTTCGTCCGCTCTTTCCCACAAAGGCGGCTCTGGAACTTGACGACATGGACTATCCGCTCAGTTGGGAGAACTCGTCAGATCCCAAGCCGGATGGCAAGGGTTCGACTGGTGAAAAATCTGGTGGATCAAATGTCAATACTTGGTCATAGTGGTTGAGACTTGAATAGACACAACAATCATGAAACGAACAACCGCAATCAGAATCGGACTTCTCGCACTCGTCGTGATTGCTCTGGGAGGTCTTGCATATGCAGCCAATCGAACTGATGAGAAGAACGATAAGACTGCTTCAGGAAAGACAACACCCGTGAAAGCAAAGAGCGGCTTGCCCGTCGAACGCGTTGTCATTCAAGGAGAGGACTTTGACTTGGAAGTCGCGGCGAATGAGGCCAACATTCAGCGCGGACTTTCGAATCGACCAGAGATTGCCCCCAAGACAGGAATGATTTTCGTTTTTCCATCTGGAAATGACCGCAGTTTTTGGATGATCAACTGCCTCATCGATATGGATATCGCATATCTCGCGCCAGATGGAACTGTCGTTTCAGTTTTTACTATGAAGAAGGAAGCGCCTAAGAGCGAGAGCGAATCTGATAATGACTATCAAATTCGCCTCAAGAGATATCCCAGCGGACCTGGTATTCAATTTGTGATCGAAACTCCAGCTGGAACGAATGACGCGCTCAAGATCAAGCCTGGAGTAAAGATTGCGATCGACCGCAGCAAGATGGCTGGATATCTGAAGAGCCAAGCCTCGTCCGGAAACTGAACTGCAAACTGGTCTTGGTAAAAAATCAGATTGGCTTCGCTGGAAGCACAATTCCTCGGCACTCTCCAAATCCGATTCGTGGCAACCCTTTTCGTTCACACCATGCTCGCATTATGACTTCGTCGCCATCTTGCAAGAACTTTCGTTCGGTACCGTCGCCAAGTTGAATTGGTTTCGTACCGCGCCACGTTCGTTCCAATAAACAACCGCGAGAGTCTTCTGTCGGACCAGAGACCGTACCGCTTGCTAACAAATCTCCAGTGCGAAGATTGCATCCGCCGCTGGTGTGATGCGCGATCATCTGCGCAATGGACCAGTACATGTCACGATAATTTCCAAGACTGATGCGAGTTGGCGCCATGCCAGAAGTTCGCATTCCCGCGCTGGAAATCAGCACTTCCAAGTTGACATCAAGAACGAAATCATCTGACCAACGCAAATATGGCATAGGCTGAGGATCAGTGACTGGACGCGCAGGCATCGGAATTCGATATGGCTCGAGTGCGTCGAGCGAAACAACCCAACCAGAAAGTGTCGATGCGAAATTTTTCGCAACGAATGGACCAAGAGGTTGATACTCCCACTTCTGAATATCCCGCGCACTCCAATCATTCAAGAGCAACAAACCAAAGACAGAATCCATCGCACGATCGATGCGAATTGGTTCGCCGATTACGTTGCCTGTACCGATGAGTGCGCCAACTTCCATTTCATAATCCATCAGTCGAGTTGGACCAAATGTTGGCGGGCCTTCATCTTGTGTCACAGTTTGACCATTTGGGCGAACGATTTGTGTACCGCTTGGAACCATCGAACTCGAACGACCGTGATATCCAATCGGCAAGTTTTTCCAATTTGGAAGCAGCGGATTGTCAGGGCGAAACATGCTTCCAACATTTGTCGCGTGATGAACAGAGGCATAGAAATCTGTGTAATCACCAATCTCACAAGGAACTTTCGTAGTCATTCCCCACTCTGGAAGCATGATTGATTTGCACGACGGATGATCTCGCAAGTCCGCGGTTCCTTCAGCAAGAAGGCGCGTGAATTCTGAGCGTGCAGATCGCCATGCACTTTGCCCCAAAGCCATATAAGCGTTGAGAGATTGACCGCCAAGTGCATCGATAATCGTTTGATCGAGTCGATTGAGAAGTCCGCTTGCAGCAAGCGCACGACAATCAACAATGAAAGCACCAATGCGAATGCCAATTCGAAGTCCACGACCTTCGCCTGCAACAACACCTATCGGCAGATTTGCCAGCGGAAAATCTCCTGCAGGATCGTTTGCGCCTTCAACCCATGAATTGCCAGTACCAGAAGCCATCGAACTCACGCTGCACCGCCGCTTGGAATGGCGCGGATCAATTCCATCGCAACCAGATCATCCCACGGTTCTTCGAATGAGCATGATCCGTATGAGTGGCAGAATCGCGAACGAGATTCCATTATTTCTTCGGTCGAGACGCGAACGCCATTCCAACTCAATGCTTTTTCGCTGAAGTCGATGTCTTCAACAGATTCGACAGTCAAAAATTGTGTCAATCCCTCGACATCAAATTTGCGGCCATAGATCATTGCAGCACCGATGAGCAGATTCAGGAATCCAAATTGCTTCGCACCTGCAGCTTGATTGAAGTGACAAAGCGCGCGGTGCATTCCAGCTGTTGCCTTAAATGGAACTCCCGCCGCTGCACATGCATGCATTGCACGCGCCAAGTTTTCTGCCGCTGGATGGGCTTGCGGTGTCGTGCCTCCAGTGCGAAACTTTGCGCCCGCTTCTTCGCCAACAAGCGCAGCGATCAACCCTCGTGGATCTGTATCGAGCGAGAGTTCAAAATATGGAAACAAATCATCTGGCAATTGACTGAGTCCAAGTTCAATCGATGGTGCATCGTTTCCACGCATCTCAATCGAATCGATTCGCATGGCTGCTTGACCTTCTTGTTCGTGAAGTTCGTTGAAATCCTGCACGCGCTCGAGATCCTGTTCGAACTCTGGAGTGCCGACAGGAGCAAGAACGCAACTGATCGCCCACGCACCTTCAGTTGTTGGTGCGACTGCTTCGGGCGCAAGCCCAACAGCAAGTGTGGACAACTCTTCCAATTTTGCGGCAGGCCACACGAGACGGCCAAGCATCCAATCGCGTGGCGAATTGTTCAACTGGGCGAATCGCTCGATTGCAGATTTGGGTTCGAGCAGAGCTGGTGGATAGAGCCCCGCGAAATCGAGGACGGAAGACATGATGGCGTGGATACTGTGCATGGGTTCAAAGATACGGCAGATTCAAAGTGAACATAGGGGCACCATAGCCCCACTCATTCTTCAGTGAAATTCAGATCGCGTCCAAATGTCTCGGGCAAAAAGAAGACGGCCATCATGGCGATTGGAACAACGATCGCTGCGACAATCACCGCAGCTTGCCACGGCGCACTTGGACCATTTCCAAGCAATACCTCACATTGAGTCCAGAAGAAGGCTCCCGCTGCTGCCGACCAACGCACCATGTTTGGTGCGGTTGTTGCAGCAGTTGCACGCAAGTTTGTGCCGAACTGTTCGGCGGCTAGTGTGACAAAGACGGCCCAATATCCACAAGCAAATCCAATGCATGTGGCGCATACATAAAAGGTCGTCAACGATGAAGAACCGATTGTGAAATAGAGCGCCATCGCAGCAAGAGTCAACAGATGGAAAATCCACAGCGCATTTCGCCGTGAGTGAATCAACTGGCTCAAGAGACCGCTGCACATGTCGCCGACTGCAAGACCAACATAACACCACATGATTGCAAGTCCAGGGGAAGGACGCGCACCTTCGGGCATTCCCATACTTGCGCCGATTGAATCGCAATACTTAATTAAAATTCCAACTGAAAACCAAATGGGGACTGCGCACAAGATGACACACAGATATCGACGAGCGCGAGTCCATGGATAAAACAACAACCAAATCGCACCGCGAGATGGCGCATGTTGTGTTTGAACTTTCAAGAACATACCACTTTCGACCACGCCAACTCGAAGCGCAAGAAGCGCAAGCCCCATTATGCCGCCGATCAAAAAGGCAGTGCGCCATTCGACGACTCGTGTGATCAAATATGCAACGACAGCACCGAGGATGCCTACGGTTGCGATGAAGGTTGTTGCAAGTCCGCGACGTTCCTTGCTGACAAGTTCGCTGACGAGCGTGATGCCAGCGCCGAGTTCACCGGCAAGACCAAATCCGGCGATAAATCTCAACACTCCGTATTGATGGATTGCACTTCCAAGTCCAAATGCGTGCAGTATCGCCCCTGGTCCAGTTGTCGGTGCGTCTGCGATAAAGGCATTGAGAATATTTGCGATTGAATAGACAAGAATCGACCCAAAGAGCACCGAAATTCTCCCGCGTCGATCACCTAGAATTCCCCAGACGATTCCGCCGATGACCAATCCGGTGACTTGCAAATAGTTGTCCAGCCATAAACCAGTTGGCTTCAGTTGATCCGCAGCGATTCCAATTGATTTCAGACTTTCGACCCGCACGATTGCAAAGAGAAGCAGGTCGAAGATGTCTACGAAATAGCCCAATGCCGCAACCAAGATGACGATGGCTTTCGTCCGCGTCTGCAACGATGTCGAATCCGAAAATTGTGCAGAGGACGCTTGCATTGTGGAGCAGAAGGTACCTTCTTGCGATGAAGACACAACAAACTCCTTGGATCGTTTCACTCAGCATTCTCTCCGTGTGTATCGCAGGCGCCGCACTGTTGCGGTCTGCGGATCTCTCCGTCACTCGCGAAGCTTCCGCTGCGTCACGCGATGCCGCTGCGGCAACTCTGCAAAGTTCGAATCCAACGTATGCATATTCGCGCCTCGTCTTCACAGTTGCAGGCAATGCAAAAACGGTCTGGCTGAATACGCCAACAAATGCATTGAGTGCATCTTTCGGCATAGATTCGACGGGAAGCCTGGACCCTATTGGAAGTGCGATCCAAGCGACAGCGAGTAATGTTCAATTTCCAAGCGGCGTGCCAGTCGATGACATGTTGCTCGTCCAGTGGATGGGACTTGCGCAGTGGGAACTGGTTGCCGTCACGCAAAATCAAGTCGATGCAGGCGTGACAACCTCGTATTACTTTCGCAGAAAAATCTGAAAACTTACGCGCCCTTTACTGAGGGAACTGACGTCTTCAATTTTTCGGCCAACTTTGCTGCGGCCTTTGGATTTGTCTTTGCAAGTTGAGCAACAGTTTCTGTCGCGCCCTTTGCATCGCCACTCCAAGATTGAACTCGTGCGAGTGTTCCAAGTGTCTGCGGAGAATCTGGAGCAAGTTCCACCGCTCGCTTCGCTGCCTCAAGTGCGCCGCTTTTATCATCGGCACGGAAAAGAAATCCAGCTTTCCAAATGAATGGTTCAGGGTC
>CAMDEL010000080.1 GCA_945896765.1 Singulisphaera sp. GP187 | reverse complement strand
GCTGGCATCATTGTCTCTTGATCCCAACTCAGAATCCCACCCGTCGCACCAAGCAAATGTGCATCACGAACTCGTTCGATGAGTGCCTGATATGCCTTGGGAGTCTTGACCGATGTTGTCGACGATTGGAGAGTTGCTGAAGTCATGGCTCTACTCTATCGCCAACCACTGCAATGAACCCAAAGAAAAAGGCCCCGCACTTGCGAAGGCCTTTGATGAAGACTTTGTTGGAAAGTTTAGTAAAACTTTGGATCGTGCTATTTTTATTTCCCAGCAGGAGTTGCAGCAGGAACTGCTGGAGTAGTTGCAGGAACTGCGAGAGTTGTTGCAGGAACTGGCACGGCGCTTACGGCGCCCTTGCTTTGGAGGAAATCAGCGATTTCCTTTCCTGAGGCATCTGTTCGTCGTTGCGCAAGATCAAGCGCAGTTCGTCCAGTTGCATCCTTGGTATTCAAATCAGCCTTCGCTTCGATCAACAGTTTTGCCTTCTCAGGGGTTCCCGAAAGAGCTGCGAGTTGAAGTGGCGTATATCCCTGCTTGTTCATTGAGTTCACATCTGCATGCTTCTCAATCAGCATGCGAACACTTTCAATCTTGCCACTTCGAACAGCACGCATCAGAGCGGAGTCGCCGGTCACGCCATCTTTGATATTCAAATCAAGATTTGGATATTTTTCCAAAAGAACAGCAACAGTTTCTGGCTTGCCGATTCCAGCAGCCCAAATGAGGGGAGTCAATCCGTTGACGTCGACCACTGTTGCATCAGCTCCTTTTGCGAGCAGAATCTTGACCGTCTCCGCCGAACCTAATCCGCAACCCCACGTGAGTGGAGTTCCGCCGATTGAATCTCGTGCTGTCAAGCTTGCGCCAGCGTCAACAAGTTTTTGCGTTGCATCAGCGCTTCCAGTTTCAGCTGCGAGAGTCAACGGACCTTTTCCAGTTCGGTCTTGCGCATTCACATCGGCCTTCGCTTCGATAAGAATCGCAACGATTTCGCCACGATTTTCGCGGGCTGCCCAATGCAAAGCGGTTCTGCCAGTATCTGCATCGACCTGATTGACATTCACTCCAGCAACAGCAAGTAATTCCTTGACCTTCGCAACATTTCCCTGTTGAGCTGCGAGTACAAGTTCACTTGTTGGAGTTGTAACGGCACGCTGCGTTGGCGGCGGAGGAGTTGGACGATCACCAGCAACCATCGGTCGCTTGATCATCACACTGACAGAAGATGCTTTTGGATGATCAGTCGCAATGGTCACTTTGATTGCGCGACCTTGTTCTTCCCATTTCGCCCAGTCGATGTTCAGAATGTGCTCTTTGGCAGCATCTGGACTGATATTAGAAATGACGGGAGGATTGACTCCAGTAATTTTGAATTCCTGTCCATCTGCAGCAGCGACGATAAGTTTTCCATCAAGATTGCCAGCCGCATCAGCCTTCGCTGGACCTTCGATCACATCGGGAGTGATCGTGACATACGCCGCCACATTTCCTTCCACAGTCAGAATGACTGGTGCTGCACCTTCGATTTGAAATGTCACGCGCTTGGACATCTTCACGCCCTGCTTTGGTCCTGGCTTGAGCGTGATTTCCATCTCGGTGAAGCCACCGGCTGGAATTGGATCCTTCGGTGCATTCGCCGTCGTGCAACCGCAACCTGGAATTGCTCGTGCAATCGTGACAGGCTTGTCAGTCACATTTCTGATAATCAATTTCCCTGTCTTGGGAACATCTGCTTGCATTTCTCCAAGATCGAGAATTGGAGGATCAAAGACGATCGGAGGCGGGCCGGATGGAACATCTGTTTGAGAGCCATCTTGCTTCACAAGACTTGGATCCCCTGCCTGATTCACAGGCTTGGTAGTTGACATCAAATCACGAGAGCTTGCACCCACCTGATTGTGGGTCGACAGGATTCCATCAGATACACTTCCAGGTGGTTTCGTTGGAATGACTGGACCACCAACTGACGGAGGCGCTGCCTGCTGCGAGAACGCAAGGGTTGTTGTTGATCCAACGAGAGCAAGCACGAGAAGCAGACGGTTGTGAGTAATTGATTTCATTGTTGTATTTTCCTTTGAATTCTTGATTGAGTCGCGTGGTGAACTAGGCATGTGACAGAAACAAATGAAGCAGTTCACTTTGGATTGGGTTGATCAGCATAGACCAAATCCAAATCCAATATGAACTGTCACACTATCGGTTATTCGCAAATCAAGTTCAATTTGCTCGGCAAGATTGAAGAGATTTCCTCTGCGAGTGGCAGATAAAACATTTGATTTCGCCATACACTCAAATTTCCTTATGGACCAGATACCAGCACATCGTGACCGACCCCATGTCCGCCAATTCATGCCCATTGCGGTCGAGAATGCTGAAAAAAAGGTTTTTCTCGCATTGCGCGACCCTGCGAATCTGCGTGGCGATGGGAACAGTCCCGTCATTCCGCCAGAGTTGCTGCCCCTGCTCTCCATTTTTCAAGGAGAACAAACGATCGACCAGATCAGCGAAACAACAGGCGCTCCCAAAGAATTTCTTCTTCAGTTGGTGACTGTTCTGGATGAAGCTGGACTTTTGTGGGGACCAAATTGTGACCGTCTGGAAAAAGAAGCGATGGATCGCGTGCGCGAAAGCGGCGCGTTCTCTACGAATGCCGCAGATGCCGCAGGACAAGATGCTGCCGAAGCAACCGAGCGTATTCGGGAGATGCTTGCCGCAGCAGAAGACCCAGAACTTGAAGGAGAAATCTTGGGCATCATTGCGCCACATCTTGATTATGGCCGCGGTGGAAAAACATACGCCGCTGCATACAAAGCATTTGGTACGGACACAAAAGTTGATCGGATTGTCATTTTGGGAACGAATCATTTCGGAGCAGGCGACGGAGTCGTGATGAGTCGATTTGGATTCAATAGCCCATTTGGAATATTCAAGGCCGACTCTGCATTCCTTGATTCTCTGCATAAGAAACTTGGAGATCGACTCTTCAAGGATGAAGTCGATCATCTTGGAGAACACTCCATATCGATTCAACTTCCTTGGATTCACACAGTGTTTGGAAATGTCCCAATCGTCGCAGCGCTTGTACCCAGTCCACTTGTCCCACTTCTTTCTGATGATGGCGCGCGCGTGTCTTTCGACGAAATTGTCGCTGCGCTGCAAACTTCGATCGCAGAAGCGCCCGGCCGAACGTTGGTCATCGCGAGTGCGGATCTCAGCCACGTGGGTCCGCAATTTGGAGATGAAACTCCTATTGGGGGCGAGATTCGTAAACAAGTTGAGTCGTATGACCGATCACTTCTTGCGACATATCTCGAAGGTAATATTCAGAGTTTTTTACATAAGGTCACGCGCGATAGGAATCATCAACGCTGGTGCAGCATCGGAAATATGACTGCGGCAAAAATTGTGACTGGCGGACTGCCCGAACTCTGCGAGTATTCGCAAAGTCCAGTTGAGTCCGACCCGAAGGGAAATGCACTCGTCTCGAGCGCCGCGCTTGCGTTGATAAAGGTCTGACTTCGCCGATGATCGCCGTTCTTCAGAGAGTGACACGCGGCAAAGTTGAAGTTGGTTCGAGAGAGGTTGGATCGATTGAACGAGGGCTTGTCGTCTTGTTGGGCATCGCTCGCGGCGATTCTGAAAGCGATGTGCTTTGGATGTCGAAGCGAATCGCTTCTCTGCGAATTTTCAGCGACGAGGCAGGCAAGATGAACTGGGACATTCACCAAGCTCAGGGTTCGATATTGCTCGTCAGTCAATTCACTTTGCTCGCAGATCTTTCCAGTGGCAACCGACCTGGTTTCACTCATGCAGAAGAACCTGACATTGCTCGCATTCGATGCGGTGAAGTTGCGGCACAACTTGTGGAACGAGGCATTCGAGTTGCGCACGGGGAATTTGGTGCAAACATGCTGGTCACTTTGGAGAACGACGGCCCAGTCACAATTGTGCTCGATTCAAAAAGACCTTCAAACTGATTTCATGAAATTGAGTCTTGAAAAAAACACAAATGGGGCAAAGCATAAAAAAAGAGCCCATCGCAGAACTAATCGCGACGGGCTCCTCGTGGGGGTATCTATTTTATTCCATCAAATCAAGCCACTCCATTCAAATTCAGCGCGGCCTTCTTCAGTTTTTCTGACCCTTTCCTTTCCACTTCCTCCATAAATCTATACGCACCTTTTCACTATCAGGATGCACGATTCGACATCAATTACGCTTCGCATGCGAATTGGTTCGACCGAAAAAGGGTTTTAATAATTCGGCGACTGCGTAATTTTCCGTGTCACAGCCTGCAAGTCAGACCAGACTTCTTTTCTCGTTTCCACCGTGTAATTCCGCAGTAAATATGCGGGGTGATGGGTTGGCATTACAGGAATCGGCCCTCGGCGAGTGCTCGGTGGAGGAATCCATTCTGCCCAAACCCCCCGCAATTTGGAGATTCCCAGATCAACTTTCAACAACAATTTGGTCGCTGGCCCTCCAAGAGTCACGATCACCTTTGGATTGACAATCAGAATCTGATCCACAAGGTATGGACCGCATCGCTCGATTTCTTCTGCAAGCGGCGTTCGATTCTCTGGCGGACGACTCTTGAGAACATTTGCGATATAGCAATCCTCCCGACGAAGTCCCATTGCACGAATCATTTCATCCAGTTTTTGCCCTGCAGCGCCCACAAATGGGCGCCCAATTCGATCCTCGGTTTCACCTGGCGCTTCGCCAACGAAAAAGATATCTGCGTCGGGGCTGCCCTCTCCAAAGACCGTCTGAATATGCCCACGAACATTTGTGCAATGTTCACACTCCAATTCGTGCCTCTCGCGGAGTTCAGCAAGCCGCTTCCCCTTCTCACAGAGAGATCCAATTTCTGCTGAATCGCGTTGTAGTACTGGCACAAATGACGTAGTTGTTGAAGCGAGAACTGCTCTTTGATTGGTGACACTTGGATTGGTGACACTTGGATTGACCCTGACTTCAGCAACGCTCGCTTCAGAATCACCAGTGGATTCGACGATGATCGAAGTCGGCATATTCGCTGATGTCCGACCAGTGTCCGATGTGCGTCCACGAGGGATATCGACCAGACCCAGAAGAAGGTCAGTCTGAATAAGTTGTTGCGCTGATCTGGAATTCGTTGACATTGGAGAGCACCACTCTCGAAGCATTCATCAAACATCAACCGAATCTTGATTCTTACTTCGTCTTGCGATTTTCAGTTTTCGTTGGAGTCTCGATCAACTGAAACATGGACTGAGTTCGCAGAACCAAACCGCAGTCACTGCGGAGATGCCAACTCTGAACATGAATCTCAGATCGATAACGCTGCAAATCAATCACTGAAAGATTTGATTTGTGAGTGACTGGATCGACCCAATCGCACACCAGTGATTCATTCTCACGTGCATGCGCTTGCATCTCCTTGTATGTGCCGAGATACAAATGCTCGGCAAGAGTCTCAGTCTGCACAGTGGACATAAATTTAAGCGTTTCGGAAAGACTTTCTTCGTGATCGTGCTCGCCAGCGCATGGAACATTGTTAGACAACCCGCGCTCTGGAAGAACGTGCGGCTGATCCGTCACCACTTCGCAAAGACAGAGTTTGTCCTGCTGAAAGCGGATCGAATGTCCACCTCGAAAAATCCATGCTTCAGCTTCGATGCCACCATTTTCAATTCGCTTTCGACTATCAATTGCGAAGAACTCTGGGTGAATCGCCTTGCGATACAGAAGCATTGTGTATGTCTGAAGACTGTTTGTCTTGATGATCGGGTTCATAGTTGAGTCGAGTTTACAGATTTCCAATTGAGAATCAATACTTTTCTTTAGTAATTTAAGACATGCGCAATTCAATAGCTAAAAACAAGCACAAGTGCTTGCAGCAGCGTTGCTTTCACTCTTTTCACAAACGAAAAAAAGAGGGCGGACCCTTTCGGATCCGCCCAACGCGCGTGGTCGTAAGCCGAATTCTGTTCCCTTGCGGGTGACAATCATTTCTCTCTGGACCACCGTTGCCGATGGTCTCGAAGCACGCTACCCGTCCTCAACCTACGGACAGCAGGTGGCGGAGGACCCGCCCGAGGACTGCTTGCGCTTGCACGCGGTGGGGTTTGCCATGCCTCCTTCGTCACCGAAGGAGCGGTGCGCTCTTACCGCACCTTTTCACCCTTACCGTTGCCGTGAGGCACCGGCGGTTTCTTTTCTGTGGCACTGTCCCGAGCCTGCGTCGAGGCTGGTGGTCATTAGCCACCACCGTGTCCTGCCGTGTTCGGACTTTCCTCGCCCGACAAATGTCGGGGGCGATTGTCTGACCACTCATGCAGGGTAGTCGTAGACTGACATCGTGGCGAATCGCAACGGGACGAATCAATTGAAAAGAGAGGGCTCATCACCAGGCTCTCTGTGCATTTGGTCAGATGCGCCGCTCGCTGATTGGTTGATTCAAGCAGTGCGATCGAGTGGATTGAAAGTGATTGCAGTGGGATCGCCGCATGCAGATGTGCGAAGTTGTTTTGGTTGCGAGGATGAATCGTTTTCTGATCTTCGTGTTTTTTCTTCTCAAATGCGGGGAATACCCCTGCTCTTCGTCGGCTTTGGAAACTCTGCCGCACAAACTGCCATTGCATCGAATCATCCAATTGTCTTTTCAACAGAACCGTGGCTTGGCAATTTGATTGGCAGTGCATCGGATATAGGCGAAGTGCCATTGCCGGGGATTCCCATGGACGGCCGATTCTGGCAAGCAAACGAAATCTTCGCTCAATCAGCTTCGCCAGATATTGCACAGATCACATCACTGGGATCAATTGCGCACGGATCGATACTTGCTCGCATTCAAGAAGCTGCAGACATACTTCTGAAATGGATGGGAGTTCCAAATCGTGTCAGTGCATCTGTCGGCGGTCCACGAATTCAACGCTCGAGTGATGAGCATCCAGATTCTGCGAGTCGTTCTCTTCGTTTGTGGGTCGGATC
>CAMDEL010000079.1 GCA_945896765.1 Singulisphaera sp. GP187 | reverse complement strand
AATCCACCATAACCATAGAGAATTGTCGGGGATTCTCCGTTGAGCACAAGTCCCGCCTTGTGCACGATGAACATTGGAATCTTCGTGCCGTCCTTGCTTGTGACAAAGACCTGCGAAACCGTCACGCTTGATGGGTCGATCGGCACTGTGGGGCGAGCCCACAGTGTCATCGCGCCACTCTTGAAATCAACGGAATAAATCGATCGCGGTTCATTGAAACTGGTGTAACTCACGAAGCCAGTAGTGCGTGTTTCGTCTGTAGCGAGCGTTGCACTGCCAAGGCCCGGCAATTTGATTTCGCCAAGGCTTCGGCCACTCGATGTGAATCTTTCAATTCGACTGCAGACATCTTTGGAATAAGACGCAACCAACAACCCGCCGCAATATGCCACAGATTCCAGCACTTCGTCCGTACGCGTTGCAATGATCGGTTTCCAATTTTCGCGTGCAGGCGAATTCATGTCGACAGCCCAGAGCGATCCCTTTGGAGTATCGAGCGATGAGAGCATAAACATCGTGTCACCGATGATCGCTGAAGGACGAAAATTCCCATCAAGTCCAACGGCAACAGGTACGAGTGGAAATGAACCGCTTGGCATGCCTGCGCGTTGCCACTGAGCAAAGTCGCCGACAAAGAGATCGTTTGATTGCCAACCATGAGATTGCGAGACGATGATCCACCGACCATCTCGCGACAGCCCCGCGCCTGGAACCACACTTGGTTCTTTTTGCCTATAAATCAGCGGATCTTGGCGGGTGTGATGTCCGATTTGATGCCAGCGAATTTCGCGTGAATAAGGATCCGCGGGATCCGCCAACTGCGAATACAAAAACGCGTCACCGCTTGGAGACCAACCATCGAAAGAAACTTTCCCCGAGATTTCATCGCTCAGCCACTGCCCACTTGCAACATCAATCACGCGCAGAACACTCATTTCGCTTCCCGATTTGGAAGTTCCAAATGCGACGCGACGTCCATCTTGTGATGGATCCCACCAATCCAAACTTGTCAGGCCTTTCGCATCTATTGTGTTGACATCGAGCAGGACTTTCTTGTCAGTGCGAGAAGGTCCATTTGATGCAGCGACAGCACTTCCAGAAACCGTAAGCGCTGAGAGGTCTGGTGCGAAATATAAAATTGGCTGATTCTGATTTCCTTCTCGCTCGGTCCAGAATGCACTGGCGCCTTCACGCTTGGGAAGTCCCACCGATCCAATCGACATGAGTGGAGCGAGTTGCTTTTCGAGTTGCGCATGACATGGAAGTGCATTCAATATTGATTGTGTGCGATCGTTCTGAGCAGTCGTCCACGCGAGAACTTCGGGCGAATCTTTTTCGAGCATTTCAAGCCACCGATATTCGTCGGTGATCGTTTCGCCTTGCACAAGATCTGAAACTGGTTCAGAGCGAGTTGCGGGAGGAGTCGCAAATGAATCGACCGCAATGAACAAGCAACATGTTGAAATAGAAATAGATGAAAGAGTTCGAACGTGAGTGAAATTCGTCATATTGACGATGCTACGACTGAAATGAAATCGCAGGCCCAGATGTTGTTCGCATCCGAATCGTTTCGGGCATCGAGCCAATTCCATCGAGCAACTTCGGGTCTTCAAAGCCCTCGACATCCAAGATCACATAACTTGTGCGAGGATTTGACTGCAGATATTCGGCGTTGATATTGATTCCCGCCTTTGCCAAAAGTGTGTGCATCGATCCCAACACGCCGGGAACATTTCGATGGACATGCAAAATGCGAAGTTGTCCTTCGCGAAGTACTGGCAGATCGACTTGAGGAATATTGACCGATGTATCAGTCGATCCGTGATGCCAAAAGCGAACAAGTTTTTCTGCAACTTCTGCAGCGATGGATTCTTGAGCCTCCTCGGTTGATCCACCAATGTGTGGAGTAAGGATCGCCGTGGGACAGGACTGCATGGGTGAATTGAATGGATCACCTGTCGCAGCAGGTTCGGTTGGAAAGACATCGATCGCAGCTCCGCCGAGTCGCCCATCGCGTAGTGCTGCAGCAAGAGCATCAAGATCGACAACCGATCCACGCGCATTGTTGATCAAGATCGCGCCCGGCTTCATCAATGCAATTTGCCGCGCGCCGATGAATCCCATGGTTTGTTGCGTTTCTGGAACATGCAGCGTGACGCAATCTGCCTCGCGAAGCAGTGCTTCAAGCGATGGTCTTGATTGTGCGTTTCCAAGTGGCAGCTTGCGAACAACATCGAAGAAAATCACTCGCATTCCAAGTGATTCTGCCAACACGCTGACTTGCGATCCGATATGACCGTATCCAACGATTCCAAGCGTTCGCCCGCGAACTTCGTGTGAATGACTTGCAGATTTGTCCCAGCGACCTGCATGCAACTGCGCAGATTTTTCAAAGAGCCTTCGAAAGAGGCAGATCGCTTCGGCAATAGTCATCTCTGCAACGCTGCGGGTATTGCTGAAAGGCGAATTGAAAACCGCGGATCCACTTGCTTCAGCAGCAAGCAAATCAACTTGATTCGTACCGATGCAGAAGCATCCGACTGCAACAAGATGGGAGTGATTCGCGAATTGCGCCGCGCGCATTTCAGTCTTGGATCGAATCCCCACAACACTTGCTCCAGCAAGTGCGCGGTCAAGTTCTGCTCCTGCAAGAGCGCCTGCGATGCGCTGCACTTGAAAGCCAGCTTCGATCAAGATCGAATCGGCAACGGGATGAATTGATTCAAGAAGTAAAGCCTTCGGTGCAGTCGTCATATAGCCAAGAGTATCTCTCTTGCCATTCGCCGTGGAATTTCGAAATTAACCCACGACATCTGGCAGCGCAAATAGATCTGCGGTCAGATTGACCGGGCCATCTGCGGTGATAAGTACATCGGCTTCATAATGAACACTCAGCGAACCATCGCCAGTCAAGATCGGCCACGAAGTTCCTTGCGAGACAATCTCTGTTGTGCTGACGGCGATCATCGGTTCGACTGCGATCAACATTCCAGGTTTGAAAGTTGTCCAGGCTTCGCTCCACTCGCCGGGATATGTCGGCACAACATTGGAGACAAATGGGGGAGCGTGCAAAGTTTTGCCATAACCATGGCCTCCCAGTCCGCGCACGAGAAAAAAACCACTTTCTTTTTCGACGCAGTTTTGCACTGCGCGCGCCCAATCGATCAATGGTCGACCAGGCTGCATCGCAGCAACCCCGCGCCGCAAACTTTCTCGTCCACTTCGCAAGAGCGCATGCGAAAGATCATCACCGGATTTGATCAGATATGTCCACGCCGCATCGCCGATCCAACCTTGATGGCGAACGCCGATGTCGATCGATACCAAGTCGCCTTCTGCGATTCCCTTCGTTGTCATGTCATGCGTTCCGTGCACAACGCATTCATTGACAGAAATGCAAGCGTGACTTGGGAATGGAGGATGCCCTCGCACCTTGTATCCCAAGAAGCATGACTTGCAATCAAGACGATTTAATGTGCGTTCGACAAATGAATCGATCTCTGCAAGCGTCTGTCCTTCTTTGAGAAATTCAGCGATCGCTTCATGCGTTCGTGAAACGCACGCTGCCGCTGCGGTGGCTGATGCAATGTCTCGTGCGGAAATCATCTTTGAAGATTATCCCACCGCGAGCGAGTGCGGGGTGATGACTCTGCCACAAGCCATGACGATTTCTGGAAGTGCTCCAGAAAGTTCGTAACCAAGAGCGCGTTCATCCTTGAAAGGCCACAGCACCATGTCGGCAGATTTCCCAACTGCGATCGATCCGCATTGATCAGTCATTCCAAGCACGCACGCGGCATTCCAAGTCACACTGGTAATCGCTTCAGCCGGTGTCATTTTCATTTCGCGAACTGCAAATGAAAGAACAATCGGCATTGCGCGCACAGGGGCACTGCCAGGATTCGCATTTGTCGCAAGCGCAAGCGCGCCGCCGGCGTCGATAAATTTTCGCGCTTGAATGCAGGGAGTTCCCAAGCAAAATGCAGTTGCAGGAAGACCAACTGCGATCGTCTTGCTTTGTGCAACAAGATTCAAATCCGCATCTGTTGCAGCCTCCAAATGATCGACGCTGATTGCACCAAGTTCGAGTGCTGCAGGAATCATTCCCAGCGAATTGAATTGATCTGTGTGCACTCGAATGCCACATCCATGTTGCTTCGCTTGCCGGAAATATCGCCCGCAATCCGCAACGCTCCATGCGCCTGTCTCGCAGTACGCATCGACAGTGATTCCCGGATATTTCTCCGCCACGGCCGGAAGTGTTTCCTTGATCATCATTTGGACACACTCGCTTCGCAGCGGATCAATTGCATGCGCACCTAAAAAAGTTGCGGCGACTCGAAGCGGAGAGTGACGCGCAGCGTGCGCAATCGCCTCAAACATTCGCAGCTCGGTTTCTGTTTCGAGTCCATATCCCGTTTTCACTTCTGCAGTTGTCGTTCCATATGCCGCCATCTCAAGCAGGCGCTGCATCAAGTCTTCTGCAAGATCCTGCGTTGATGCAGCACGCACTGCGCGAACCGTCGACATGATTCCTCCGCCTGCAGCCAAGATGTCAAGATACGAACGCCCAGCAAGTTTCATTTCCCATTCGTCCAATCGATCGCCAGCCCAGCACGCGTGGGTGTGACAATCAACAAATCCTGGCAGCAACACGCATCCACGAGCGTCGATGACTTTTTCATCATCCAGAGACTTCGTTGGCGATCCAGCCGCAACTTCAGTGATCCGTCCATTTCGTACGCGAACAAATCCACTTGGAATCGTTGCTAAATTTTGCATCGCGTCGCCTCGACGGGGGAGTGGCGAATTGCCCGCACTTGAATGCAAAGTCACGATTCGAGCATTGACAATGACCGCAGCGTTCACAGTGCAGACGGTACCGTACTGGCACAATGTTGCTCTTTGTAATTCGACATGCCAAAGCGTCCGAGCGTGATTCGCAAGTGTGGCCAGACGATTCGATGCGTCCGCTGACCAAAGGTGGCATTCGCAAGTTCGAGCGATTGGCGGAGCAGATTTGCGAAATTCATGAACCGCCACAAATCGTCTTGTCGAGCAGTTTCGCACGAGCGTGGAGCACGGCGCGCATTCTCAGCAAGGTTGCTCGCTGGCCCGATCCAATTCGCTGTCAATCTCTTGAGTGCGATCACGATGATGGCGTGGAAGCAACGCGCGCATTTCTCGCGCTTCGTAGCGAAGAGTCGATCGCCATTGTGGGGCACGAGCCAATGCTCAGCGATTTTGTCGCAGAACTCCTTGGATCTTCAGGTCCGGCGATTGTGATGAACAAGGGTGCGGTGGCAATTCTTGAAGTGAACGACCCAAAGCAATTGGCAGCAGGCGAATCTTTCCCTGGAAGTGCTGCATCTTTGGTCGCGCTCATCGATCCGAGTTGGGTCGCCCAAGGTCGCAAGAAACGCTAAACTTGAAACTTCGAAAATTACCTTCAGAAATCTGCGAGAAAAACTATGAGTACCCCAGAAGCACCCACGACGAAAAAAACATTGCATGTTGAAATGATTTGGGATGGTTCCATCCTGATCGTTCGACCCGCCGGACCAAATATTGGTCAGCGCGAAGCACCGATCATGAGCGGCGATATTGATCCGCATATGAAGTCGCTTGGTAAGGCAGTCAAATTTATGGTTCTCGATCTCTCAAGTGTTCAGTTCATGAGCAGTATGGGAATTGGAACGTGTATCAATTGTCGCAATGGTGCCGCAGCTCTTGGAGCCAAGCCCATTCTGTATGGCGCGAACAAAGATTTGCGCGCATTGTTGGCGATGATGAAAATTGAAAAACTTTTCGCCGTTGCAGATTCTCGAGAGTCGCTCAATAAGCTTGTCGGCCGCTGAATTGTGACAGACGGGCATTCAATCGAAGCTTTTTATTTTTGCGCTGGTCGCAACAGACTTTTCGTGTGAATCACGATGTCTGCACCCTTGATTTCCTTCTCCTCAATTTCGGCTGATGCACTCGGTTGCAGGGAGATCACCAGAATTTTTGCATCAGGGCAAACGCGCGAGAATTGCGCGACAGTTCCAAGCCGTTGTTCAAGGTGGAATCCGCCAGCCACATGTATGACCGCAGTTTTCTGCGCAAATGTATTTGCTGCGCTCATTCCCATCGTTCGATCCCAGACCCGCTGCGAACGGTGCGCACAATCAACATCTTGGTCGCTGGGCTCGAGCGGCCCCGTTTCGCCTTTTTCTGCGCGATCCTTCTCTGCACGTTCTTTGTGCATTTCAACCATCAAATCGCGCAGTCGATTCCAATCTCCATCTCGGGTGATCTCTTCATCAATCTCAAACAAGAGTCGTTCATCCGCTGGAAGCGCTCGCAGCGGTTCATATCCTTCTCGAAGTGCAATCGAAACATATTTGCGTGGCGCGTTCGCGGCGATGACTTGTGCGCCGGAAATGCGCGCTGAATCGATCATCGGCTGATACCAAGGAATCCAAGTGTTCTCGCCAGCCCAATCACGAGATTTCGTTGTGGCAAGAAACACTTCAAGAGTGCTGCTATCACTGAGATACAAATTGACAGCATCTTGCTCGTTGCGTTCGAGCATTTCAAGGCTGACAGCGGCCTTGGGATGCGCGGCAAGAAACGCATTTACAAGAGCGTGTTCGACTCGATGAGCAGATGCATCGTCATGAGTCTCGCCAACGAAGACCGCGTTTGCATTTGCGACTCGTTTGAGAACTTCGTCCCATCCGATGGGCGTGCGTGTATTGCCATCAAACGCAGCAAGCGATTCTGGATTTGGTGCTTGTGCGATTTCGACGGCGGGGTCGATTCGTTTCGAATTCGTACAGGCGGACAGCGAAAATCCACTCACCAGTGCGGCAACACAGAAAACAACCAGACGATTCACCGAAAAGCAAGAAGTTTGATTTGTATTATTCAATGACAGGTATAGGCTATGAGACATGGTGCACTTATTGTTGCCATTGATCTTCGCATTTGCCTCGGGTGGCGTCGTCGACATAGAACCCGCTACGTTTGAACGCGAGGGACCTGTCCGCAAAGCCTCCGACAGCGTTGTTCGAGTCCGCTTGAACTCGCTTCGTGATGTGCG
>CAMDEL010000078.1 GCA_945896765.1 Singulisphaera sp. GP187 | reverse complement strand
GGCACTCCACTCGTTCCAGAGCAATTTGGTACTGGGGATAATTTCAAAACTCAACTCTTCGACGTGACACAAGGGACACAATCTGTCCAATGGGGAGGAATGGGAATCTTGGGACTTCAAACGGAGAACAATAAACTCGCAGCAAAGTTTTTGTACACGCAACTCTCAGAGAACCAAGCCGTCTTACTGGTCGATACACAGGGGAAAGATTATTTCTTCCCTGGATACAACCCAAATGACCTGACAGGAATCGGACATGATCAACCGGACGCGGCACCATACAACCGTCTTGAAACCCTTGATTACAGCCAATTAGGAACTCAATCGATCATTTTGAGCGGCGAACACTCGCTTGCGTTTCTTGGATTTGGTGATGGCGAAGAGGGTTCCTCAGATGTTTTCGGAGCGCCTGTTTTCGATTGGAGATTCTCTCTCAGTCAGGCAACAGAAAATCAACCAAACCAAACGCAATTTGCCTCCTATTGGGTGCCACCATTCGAAGTCATTCCTGGACTTGTTCTGCCCGAGCAATGGATTCAATATCCACCAGCGCAAAGCGCGTTTGTCGGGTGGGTTCAGCACATCAATTATTACAACGAAGAGAACAGCACGCAAGGTGCAACGAATTTAAAGCTACCGTTTACACAATGGAATGATCGTGAGGGATACATCAAGGCTGGAGCGTTCGCAGACTCTGTCGGTCGCTCGTTCACACAGGACACATTCAGCAACAATGGGGATCCGAATTCCCAATATTCAAGCGGGTTCAATCAACCGTGGAGCGCCGTCTTCCCAAGCCAAGATCACCCCATCTATCAATCGACAACTGATATTTCTTATGACGGTGCGCAAGATATTATGGCGTACTACGGAATGGTTGATATGCCGATCAATGAAACGATGAGCATTGTGACAGGGGTCCGATACGAAACGACAGAGATGACAACAACTGTGATTCCAGATAAAAACGCCAACTGGATCAATGTCCAAACACAAACAGTACAAAACTTCGAAGGACCAAATGAATGGGATGCAAATTTTACAGACGATCGCGTCTTACCAATGATTGGATGGAACTGGGATATCCAAGAGGATCTCGTTCTTCGAACAGCGTTCGCCCAAACTTTGGCGCGTCCTAATTTTTTCGAGTTGGTTCCAGTGATTCAATACGAATACATCGGTGGGCCAATCTTCATTGGCAACCCTGATTTACAGATGAGCTCGTTGAATAATTATGACATTCGGTTGGACTGGACGCCGCACGAGAAATGGCTCATTTCAGGCTCGCTTTTTTATAAAGATATTCAGGATCCAATTCAGTATGTGCAGCGATTCACGGAAGGTTTTTCATATACAAGTCCACTCAATTACCCAGAGGGTGAATTGTTTGGAGCTGAATTTGAAGCGCGCGTCACACTCGATCCACTCTTCGGTGAAGAGTTTGCGGGTCTTGCTATGGGAACAAATCTGACTGTGATGAGTTCGCAAGTCACTCTTTCTGACGCTGACGCGGAAGCGTTGGCTATCTATGGCGTCAACGAAACAACACAGCCAATGGCTGCAACTCCAGACTTTATATGGAACATCAATGCGACTTATGAATACGAACCATGGGGAACGCAGATAGGGATTTTTTACAATTTGCAGGGACAATCCCTGATCTCAGCTGCGAATCCGTATACAACTCTACTGACGCCAGCGATTTATCAGCTGTCGTATGGCACTCTCAACTTTACCTGTTCTCAGGAAATTATTGAAGGTCTCCGTTTTTCCTTGGCAGCAAAGAACATTTTGAATCCAGAAATTCAAACCCAGTACCAAACAACAGAAGGAATAACCGGCCTTCGGTCCTCATACACCGCAGGAATCGACTTTTCGATTGGGCTGACGTATCAAATTACCTTCTAAAAATCATGCTTCCCCTTGGGTTTAAAGATCCAATAGGACGGTGGCATTAAAAACTTCTGAACTGTTCCCACACTCGTGCGTAATGAACCAAACAGTTCAGTACGAAAGGATGGGAAATATGGGCAACGAAACAAGGCAACACAAGATTCAGAATTCTCGCGGAGCCGAGAAAATCGCACGAAAAGCACGGGAAATCCTGCGAGCGCGAAACATGTTGGCTGCATTTGCGGTCATCATGAGCATCGCTGGACGCGAAGCTCCCGCGAATGCAAATAATCAGGCGACGAAGGAAAGCGCATCAGGCAATGCCAATTCGAAATCGACCGATGAAGTCCAGTATGCCCGAAGTCTGTCGCGCGCTTTCCGCGAAGTCGCAAAGCGTGTTGGCCCAAGCGTCGTTGCAATCACGACAATTGACCGCGCTCCGTTTTCGAGCGACTTCGGACACAATAATCTAAAGAAATCACCAAGGAATCCGCACATACCTCAGCGCATGCGACCAGGAAGCGAACAGCGTGGCGAAGGAACAGGCATCATCTATTCAAGTGATGGATTGATCATCACAAACAATCATGTCATTGCAGGAGGCGATGAAATTATTGTTCGATTGTCGGATGGGCGTGAGATGCCTGCGAAACAAGTGGGTAGCGATCCAGAAACAGATCTTGCGATCATTCAAGTTCAAGCAACGGATCTGCATGCTGCAACATTTGGAGATTCCAACGCAATCGAAATTGGCGATTGGGTTCTTGCGATCGGTTGTCCATTTGGACTAGAGCACTCTGTGACCGCAGGAATCGTCAGCGCGAAGGGACGCGACGGAGTTGGGCTCTCGACTTTCGAGGAATACATTCAAACAGATGCTGCGATCAATCCTGGAAATTCTGGTGGACCACTCATAGATCTTGATGGTCATGTGATTGGAATCAATAGCGGCATTGCTTCACAATCTGGCGGCAGTGCGGGAATCGGCTTCGCAATTCCAAGTCACATCGTGAAGCGCATCGCCAACTCAATTTCGCAAGGCAATTCTGTGCGCAGAGGCTGGCTGGGAGTTTCGATGCAAGGGCTCGACCATGAACTTGCGAAAAGCTTTGGACAAGATTCGACCGATGGGGTTCTGGTCTCTGGGATTCTCACTGGAACTCCAGCGGCAGAAGCAGGATTGAAGGTTGGCGACATCATTGTGACGCTCGATGGCAAGTCCACCCAGACCCCGACTCAGTTGATGAGAATAATTGCCAACAGTGAGCCGAACACTCCGATCACGCTTGGTTTCATCCGAAGCGGCAAGTCAATGACGACCGACGCGACACTTGGAGAACGACCAAATTCCTCCAGCACCACATCAACACCCGAACCCGTTTCGCCGAACATCGAAGAATCACTCGGGCTCGAAATTCGAGCGCTCGACACAGAATCTGCGACTGCCCTCGGCGCAACGGGCAAGGGTGTCTATGTCTCCTCAACGATCGAAGGTGGATCAGCGGAAACTGCCGGGTTGGCTCCAGGAGATGTCATCCGTGAAGTAAATGGGGTAGCGATTATCGATGTTGAAACTTGCCGCAGCGCATTTGCGAAATCAAAGCCCGGCCAAATCATTCGACTCTTGTTTGAACGCGAGGGAGCATCGCGCTTCACCATGCTCAGGCGAAATCCCAAATGAATCATCTACCACCCGCTTGAAATGCGGGACTCCTGCGAAGCGTATTCGCGGGTACCAAGCCATGGCGGAACGCCCTCCGCCATGGTTTTCTTTTTGCAATCGAACCTATGCTTCAAGTTCCACCATGACACTCGACCGTTCACTGCAAGTTGATTTTCGACACCGAGTGCGATTCACTGAAGATGTGTTTGCTCCTGACAACGCAACGCTTGCGAACGTTTGTTCTGATGGAATCCCGCGAAGAATGATTGCGTTTATCGATACTGGTGTTCACCAAGCTCAACCCGATATTGGAGAGAGATTGGCGAATTATCTTGGAGCGCGTGCAAAAATTGGTGAGCCAGTTCCTGAACTCAAAATGATCGAAGTGGTCAGTGGTGGAGAAGAAGCGAAAAATTCAAATGATGTGTATGAGCAAGTTCTAGTTGCAATCGATCGATATGGGATCGACCGCAAAAGCTTTGTCTTGGCGATTGGCGGAGGTGCAGTGCTTGATGCGGTTGGACTCGGCGCAGCGCTTGCTCACCGCGGAGTCAGGCTCATTCGAATGCCAACAACAACTTTGGCGATGGATGATGCGGCGATGGGTGTCAAGAACGGTATCAATAAGTTTGGGAAGAAAAATTTCTGTGGGACTTTTTCGGTTCCGTGGGCAGTCATTGCTGACGAACAATTTCTGACAACGCTGACCGATCAACAATTTTTGTCTGGCTTCAGCGAAGCAGTCAAGATCGGATGTCTGAAAGATCCATCGCTGTTCGAACTGATCGAACAATCCGCTGCACGAATTGTTGCGCGTGATCTTGCCGCAGCAATGCCGATTATTCGACGCAGTGCTGAATTGCACTTGGATCACATCACGCAAGGCGGAGACGCCTTCGAACTCAACGAAGCTCGGCCGCTGGACTTTGGGCATTGGGCAGCGCACAAATTGGAATCGATGAGCACATACGAAATCGCTCATGGCGATGCCGTTGCGATTGGCATTGCACTTGACTGCGAATATGCGGTGCGAATGAAAATACTCTCTCAAAAAGATTCCACTCGCATTCTTGCTTGCCTGCAAGCGCTGCGACTTCCCATATGGCATCCCATGCTTTTGCAGACGGATCAACTTCTGCGAGGACTCGAAGAGTTTCGAGAGCACCTTGGTGGCCGAATGAACATCACTCTTCTGCGGGCCATTGGGGAATCCACCGAAGTCCATCAAATGGATTCGGGCGTTGTGGCTGCATCGGCGAAGGCTCTTGCACCCTAGAATCTGATGTATGGCAACTTCTCTCACGACAAACAAGATCGTGGACCAGTATTTTTTAGAGCACCGCGCAAAGGTGCTTGATATTGCAGCATTTCTTGATCGCTTTGATCGAGCTGCCGCTTCTGAGGGAGTTGCAGGATCCGCAACAACAACTGATGTGCGAGTTCGTGCGTTGTGCGCCGCACTTGATCTTCTGCGCGACGGACAATCCGATCGCGCGCGACGCGCGCTGGAATTGTGGAGCGATCATTCTGTAGAGCCAGTTGCGAAAGCTGGAATGAAGGGTGCAATTGGCGCTGTGCCGCTTCCTTGATATCGAGAACAAAATGTACATCGACCCTCATATTCATATGGTTTCGCGAACAACTGATGACTATCAGCGCATGGCGCTGGCGGGTTGTGTTGCAATCACCGAGCCCGCATTCTGGGCGGGATACGATCGATCATGCGCTCAGGGGTTTATGGATTATTTTCGGCAGTTGACCGAGACCGAGCCAAAGCGTGCAGCGCAGTTTGGAATTCAACACCACACATGGCTTTGCATTAATCCAAAAGAGAGTGAAGACATCGGTCTCGCTCGCGAAGTGCTTGCAGAAATTCCAAGTTTTCTTGATCGACCAAATGTGCTTGGGATTGGTGAAATCGGGCTGAACAAAAATTCGCGCAATGAGTTGGTCGTGTTGGAGGAACACATTGCTCTTGCGAAAAGTCGCGACCTGCTGATCTTGGTGCACACTCCGCACTTGGAAGACAAGATGAAAGGCACGCGAATGATTATGGATGCAATCAAAGATCATGGAGTCGATCCTGGGCGCGTGCTCATCGATCATGTTGAAGAGCACACCGTTCGACTCGTTCTTGATCGTGGATTCTGGGCAGGGATGACGCTCTATCCAGACACGAAGTGCACTCCGCAACGAGCAACCGATATCTTCGAAATGCACGGAACAGATCGAATGTGGATCAACTCGGCCGCAGATTGGGGAATCAGCGATCCGCTCGCAGTGCCGAAGTGCCGCGACGAAATGCGCAGACGCGGTCATTTGGACGCGATCATTCGCAAAGTCTCTTTCGACAATCCGCAAAAGTTTCTTTCGCAGTCTGGGCGATTTCGCGTGCAATGAATATTCGCAATTTCATTTTCGCGGGCGCGGTGTGTGCGGCATGTTCGCTTACCGCATTTGGACAGACGGTTCCAAAGGGTGATGCGCCAGCAACGCCTACAAAATCTGAGGCGAAACCAACGGCGATCAAGACGGGAAGTTCGTCCAATCTTGTCATAGTCATTCCACTGAAAGGCGTTGTTGGACCAACACTCGATGGTGATGAATGGTTCAGTGCAACAGATTTTAAGAAGACACTCGAAAAAGCTGAAAAACAAAAACCCGCCGCGGTGATTCTTGAAATCAATAGCCCTGGTGGAAGAGTGGATGTTGAAGAGCAAATTATTCAGGCGATACTCGATAGTGCTGGGCGGGGTACACGAATTGTTGCGTGGGTCACCGATGCAGGAAGCGCTGCCGCATTGATCACAATTGCATGCAAAGAAATATTTGTCAAGCCATCTTCACGCATCGGCGCAGCAGTAACGATCGTCAGCGGAAGCAAGGGAACATCTTCATTGAAGAAATTGATGCAAGGAGACGAAGAACTTGCCGCAAAATATGAATCGTTTCAGAGTGCGATTCACAAAGCTGCGGCGGAAGCAACTGGACGATCCCCCGCCATTGCCGCCGCGATGCGCGATATGTCCAAAGAACTTTGGTGGTCGAGCGAAGGTGGATTTTCAGATCAACAGCGCGCACCAACTGACGAGCGAATTGATGGCCCGAAAGAAGTGCTCACCCTGACGGCTGGAACAATGGAAAAAACTGGCCTTGCGAAGCAGAAAAATTCCCTCGACGAAGTGATCGCATCCCTTGCGGTGCCGTCCGGTGGACAGACCAAGCGTATGGATTCAGATATTCAATCCTCGCCAAAGAAACTGCGGGCATTCATCAAGCGGCTTGAAGATCGCGAGAAAGACATTTCCCGAGCGCAAGCAGATTCGAATCCATCTCGAGTTGCCTCGCTTCGCAAGGAATATGAGAAGACGCTTCTCGAAGCGCGCGCGCTTTGCGAAAAACCATGAAGAGTCGTTGATACTTTTATAAGTTCAACCCCGCACGCTCAGCCCCGCACTCCCAAATCGCGCATGACACGCACTGCGCAATTGTGCCCAGCAGCACCAATCACACTTCCCGCAGGATGGCATCCCGCGCTGCATGAATAGAGACCGTCGACTCCCGTCGCGTACGGCATGCGGCGGTCAAATCCAAACGTGTTGTCGACGTGATGAATGTGGCCATAGCGAATGCCGATATCTTCTTC
>CAMDEL010000077.1 GCA_945896765.1 Singulisphaera sp. GP187 | reverse complement strand
TGATTTCTGGAACATATCCGCATGATGTTCGAGCACTTTCCGTTCACGAAGCTGCGCGAGTCGTTTGTGATATTGATGCGCCAGATGTTCGATCAACGACATCAGAAGTCGATGAGGAACTTTCAGGAATCGTCGCCAAGTGCCTGCGTCGAGAGCGCAGCGAGCGATTTGCAGATGCGCGCGAACTTGGCTTGAAACTCCGCAGTTGGTTGTGTGGAGAACCAATACCCACGCCAGTTGCAGAGTTTGCCAAGGAGCCAGCCATTGCAGGCAGAACTCGTCCTATTCGCGAAACAAAGCAGCCGCATATTCTCGAAGCGGAGACGATCAGGCGATCAAGTGGATGGCTTGTTCCATCACTGTCGATATTACTTGTGACGATTGTTGCTCTCGTCGCAACAGACACAATCAGGCCTCAATGGTTGGTGGATCAGTGGCGAAAAATTATTCGGTCAGCAGAAGTTTCATCGGCTGAGATCAACGCACCTGCCATCGCTGAGCCAATCTCGATCGAATCCGATCCATCAGGAGCGCGTGTGACGATCGATGGTTTGGATGTTGGAGTCACTCCTCTTCGTTCAAGTATTCCGTGGAAGCAAACGAGCCAGAATGCAATGATCGTTCTTACGAAGAGTGGTTTCCGAACGCATACTGAGTCGATTTCCGCTGCGCCGCGGGGGGGGCGCACCGCACCCCTTGAGATGCGTGTGCGCCTCGACCCCGTGGCTGCGGTCACTGTTCCCTAAGTTTGTCAGTTGCGCGAACGAACTGACGAGTCACGAAGACCCCGATACAACTTAGTGATGAAGTGATTTACTCAATCCAAAGATAGGCAGCAACATTGCGGCTGCGATACCACCAACAACGACACCCATACCAAGAATCATGATCGGTTCGATGAGGCTTGTCGACATCTTGATTGCGGAGTCAAGCTCGTCTTCCGAAAATTGCGCTGCGTGATCGAGCGTTTCGGACAATCGTCCACTTCGCTCACCAGCATTGATCATCGCCGAAACAGGACGCGGAACAAGTGGCGAATTGAGAAATGCAGTGGACATGTCCTGCCCACGATTCACGCGCTCTTCTAATTCATCCCACAATTGGTTGTACAAAGTGTTTCCCGTGACCGTTCGCAAGATGCGGATGACATCAAGCAAACTGACGCCCGCGGCAAGCAATGTGCCCATCGTGCTGGCGAAGCGAACCGTGTATAGCTGCATAAACATTTTCTTGACGATTGGCGTGTTCATTCGTAGCCAATCAAGTGCAATTCGACCACGATTTGATTTTGCCCAGATCGTTGATCCGCAGATAATCGAAAACAAACTGATGACCCAAATGATCCAGTGACTGTGCAGGCTGTCCGCAAGCATCATGAGATACCGTGTGATCACAGGTAAATTATCTCCTTGGGCTGCAAAAAGCGGCTTGAACTTCGGCAGAACGAAAGTCATGATGATCGTGACCGCCGCAACAGCAACCAGCAACATAATTCCCGGATATGCCATCGCGCCCTTCACTTGTCTCGTGAACTTTCGTTGTTTGGAAAGATCCTTTGAGATGCGCGCGAGCATCTGATCAAGCATGCCAGTCGCTTCAGCGGCTTGCAATAATGCAATCATGACTGTTGGAAAAATGCGCGGCCACTTCGCCATCGCAACCGAAAGGTCTTCGCCTTCACAAACATCGTCGCGAATGCGGCGAATGACCGACGCAGCTTCTTTGCTGGGAGTTTGCGCGGCATATGTCTCAAGACCTTCGATCAGCGAAACGCCCGTCTTCATCATCACAGAAAGTTGAGTGCACAACGAGAGGACTTCATCGCGGCTGAATCGACCACTGAGCGATCGATCATTATGGTTCGCGCGTGCGATCGGTTTCGCATCAATATCGGTGAGTGCAATCGAAACGATCGCAAATCCCTGTCGATGAAGTTCGCGAACAACACCGGCATGATTTGCGGCTTCCATAATTCCGCGTTCTGGCGCACCATTTGCACGGCGTGCGCGCCATTCGAAGCGGGGGGTTAGAACTTGTTCAGCGACGGCATGCGCCATGTACTTCCTCCAGGGTTGTCATTCCAGCGAGCACTTTATGAATGCCGTCATCCCATAAGGTTTCAAATCCTTGCTTGGAAAGCAAATCACGAATCGCATTTAGATCAAGTTTTGCTGAAATCGCATCCAGAATTTGGTTGTTTGGAACCAATAACTCATAGAGGCCAATTCGTCCCGAATATCCCCGTTCGTGGCACTTTTTGCAGCCAATTCCTTTGGTCAATTCCAGCACGCCGTCTGAGTATTTCCCCATACTGGCTAATTCGTGCGCATCGGGGATATACGAGGTCCGACATTGATTGCAAGTCTTGCGCACCAACCTCTGCGCAAGTACGCCGCGAAGGCTTGCTGCGACCAGAAAGGGTTCAACGCCGAGGTTGGTCAGACGAGTTACTGCACTTGGAGCATCGTTTGTATGCAGAGTCGAGAGCACCAAATGTCCAGTGAGCGCAGCCTGCACCGCGGTCTGTGCAGTTTCTCCGTCGCGAATTTCTCCAACCATGATGATGTCCGGATCTTGTCGAAGGAGTGAGCGCAGTGCACCAGAAAATGTGAGTCCCGCTTTGACATTCATTTGCGTTTGATGCACGCCAGGCAAGTTGCTTTCAACAGGATCTTCGACGGTGGAAACATTCATACTTTCCGTATCGAATCCCGAGAGAACCGAATAGAGAGTCGTCGACTTTCCGCTTCCAGTAGGGCCAGTGACCAACACAACGCCGTGCGGCTCGTCAATCACCTTGCGAAAAGTCGCTTCGGTTGATGGACGAAAGCCGAGTTTGTCCAAGCCAATACGAACACCACCAACATCGATCACTCGCATCACGACTTTTTCGCCAAACTTTCCTGGCAATGTGGAAACGCGCAAGTCAATTGGTCGACCATTCACTCGCACGCTGATTTCGCCATCTTGCGGCACGCGGCGTTCTGAAATATCCAGACGAGCCATAATTTTCACACGGCTTGCAATTGCTGAATGCATTCGGTGTGGTGGTTTGATACGCACATGCAGCACGCCGTCTACGCGCAATCGAACGCGCAATTGACCATCGTCAGGTTCAATGTGAATATCCGACGCACCTTCCGCGACGGCGCACGCAATGATGTGATTCACCAATCGCACCACAGGTCCGCTGGATGCTTCGTCTGCGCTCCCAGACATTTCAGCCATCTGAGGTTCAGAGACAGCGCCGACGACATCATCGAGATTGTCAAGAATCTCCGCAACAATTTCTTGAGTTTGAGCGCCAGATCGATCAGTTGCAGCTTCTACTTCTGGCGTTGGTACTGCAAATGCAACTTCAAGAGCCGCTGGTGTGCTGACTGTCACACGAATGCGAAAGCCAGTTAATCGCGCGAGATGTTCGGTGACCACAAAGTCATCAGGATTTGCAGTGCAAACAACTAACTCGCCTTCGGTCAGCGACATTGGCAGAACCATGTTTTCGTTGCGAATAGCTTCTGGTATCAAGGCGCGAACGCCAGGGTCGGCAACTTCGGATGGGTGTTCGATGAATTCCAAGCCCTTTGCACGTGCGAGCGCACGGAGCAATTGTTCTTGCGTCAAGAAACCGCGTTCAATCAAGATTTCCCCAAGCATCTTGCGCTGAGAATCCGACGATTGCGCAAGAAGAGCATCGCGCAAATGTTCTGCGGTCAGCAGTCCAGATTCCATAAGGACCTGGCCAAGTGAGATTGAAATTGGAGGATTGAAATTGCTCATGAGAAAACCTTGGAGTTATTGATGATCGAGAGTGAGTTCAATGACCTGATTCCCAACCGAGAATCGGGCGGTACGTTCTCCAACTTCAATCAGTTGGAAAGTATTTCCACTTTTCGCGTCTCCCCACTTTTGTCCGACACGAAGAGTTTTCCCATTGACGATTGCGAAGGTTCGATCCATTGTCGCTTGTAAGACAAAGGTCGATTGGATTGCAACTGGCGTGCTCGCAACCGATGCAGATGCATCGACTGCAGGCTTCAGGTCGGCAGGGGAAGTGAATGGACTTCGAGCAGGGATTGCAGCGAGGTTCCAATGTGGTATCGCTTGCATAAAAATTTCTGGGATGACAATCGCAGCAGTTTCTGGCAGTTTTGTAGTCGCAGGTGCTGGTTGAGCAATTGCAGCAGCAGCCGACTTCGGTGCCAAGACCAACTTCCCACCGAAGATGCCGATCGCAATCAATGCTGATGCCAACAAGATCGCGAGTTGACGGGGAGAAGTTCCCAGGCGAGCAGCAAATGCACTCCATCGATTAGCAAATGTCATTCTGTTTTGCCCTCAGAAGAGTGAAAGTATTCGTCGATTCCGACGGTCGCTTGCACTTGCAGGCCTTCGCGGTGAATGTCGATTGAACGCACGCGTGTCATGCCGGCTTCTTGCTCTGCTTTTCGCACAGTATTGAACACGGCATCGAACGATCCGGTCATTTGCATTTCAACGTTGCGACGATCGAGTGCAAGACCAGCAGGGCGCACGCTCATCACTTCTCGTTCTCCAATACGAATCGATTGATCAAGAACATCAGCCCCATCGATTGGTCGAGTCATAGCCGAAACGAGTTTGCTGTCGTTGGAGTCAGTTCGAATAGAGTGGCCACTTTCCTCGCGGCGGGATTGCAAAGATTTGACTTCCATTTGAAGGCGTTCAAATTCATCGCGTTGCGTCAGAAATTCATCAGTCGCCTTCGATACATTTTTACTATCTGCACGCATGACTCCCGCATCTCGAAAATTCGGAATTGCAAAGAAGCTGACGATGGTTGCACTGATGGTGGTCGGCAGAATCGCCCATGCCCAGAACGAGGAGATTTTCATCGTGTCGACCCTCCGCGAGCAATCTGCATTTGCGCTGATGCGATATCGTTTCCAGAGTGATCCGGCTTTCGCGCTTCTGTTTCTCTTGAAGCAGGGTCGATACGCGCACGCATCACGAACTGCTGCTCTGATCCGCCACCAGACTTTGGCGCAGCGCGTTGTTCGAGCACCGTGACTGCTACGAATGGAGCAGTCTTACGAATTTCGGAAGCGAATTCTTGGACGGCTTGTGCGTTGGGTGCAATTCCATTCATCAACACGACATAAATCGGTCGATTTGCGACTGGAGTTTTCATTGACTTTTGCTCTTCCAATGAAACTTTCATCGATTCGAGCCAGCTGCCATCTGGTAAGAGATGTGATATTGCAGAGATGATTGTGCTGGTGCTTATGGGTGATCGCAACATCGCATCCACAGCGATTTCACTGCGGAGGCGTGCTCGGTCTTGGACAGAGAGTTCGACAAGTTTGTCAATCTTGTTTGATTTTTCTCTCAGAGCGACAATCACTTCGTGCTGGGCTTTTGCTTGGCGCAATTCGACGAATGAGTTGACGACCACGCCAGTTGCAACTGTGAGCGCAAGCAGTGATCCCAATTTCACGAGTCGAAATTGAGCGCGACGGCGAAAAATTTCGCGCGCATCATCCGGCAGAAGATCGACAAAGAAATCAATCATGCGACCCTTCGTTTTTTGTTGACTGCCGCTACCGTTGTTTGTGGCAGTGCGATTGCCACAAGGGAAGTCCATGCAGAGAGCGGCCCGCTTGGTCGCTTGACCTTTGACCAGTCCACAGAATTCTCAATATTTATGAGGCGCGTTTCAGTACCACACACAGTACGAATTGCAGAAGCAACGCCAGGCTCCTCGGCGAGCGCTCCGCTGAGTGTCACGAACTCTGGCCACGAACCTACAGCGCGTCGTTCGATATGACGCAAGCATTGCAAAATCTCTTCAGCCATCTGGCGCCAACGCCACGCTTGCGATTCATCTTCTTCGCCAGCAACTGGAATTGCTCCAAGATTTAAGTTCGAACTGGACTCCCAGCTGAATGATCGATGAAAAATGAGACCACTATTGTTCAACAGTGCGAGAGTCGCTTGATCAGATTCCAAATGCAGAAATGCAAAGTTTGGAATATGAGTGGTCGTCTTGATTTCATTCCATGCAAGTCGCATCGCAGCAAGTGCGCCAAGTTCTGCTTTACAAGGTTCAAGTCCGGCTTCAGTCAGCAGTGCAGCCGTTCGGTTGACAGTATTGCGCAAAGTTGCAACCACAAGCACTTCGGATGGTGCGCCGCCAAGCGTTCCTGCACGAATGGGCAGATGTCCCGCAACGACTTCCGTTCGATCAACACCAAGTCGATCGACCGCAGTCCACGAAACACTTTCTTTCATTTCATTATTTGCAAGGGCAGGAATTTCGATGGATTCTGTCAAGATTGATTTCGCAGGCAGTGAAAGCGCGCACGTACGACCAGAAAATCCACCTGAGCGGAGTGCTTCTTTGATTCGTCGAATCGTTGTTTCGTCGCTGCCAGCCTGTTGCGAATTCAATCCCACGGCCGGCAACATCGCAATCCCCTGAACAACTGGATTCATTGCGTTTCCGCCCAGTTGAAGCAGTCGTAGAGCATTTGCTCCGCATTCGACTGCAATCACATTGCGCTGGTTTGGAGACTGGAAGGGATTAAACATGGGGATTTTTGCCTTTCCTACAGTGATCGCTGATTCACTCAACCCATTCAACTCACTCAATAAAAGTGCGCGCCGCGGATAGAACTCTCTACCCGCGGCGCGCTTCTCTACTTGATCAGGCTCCCGCCGCGGGGGGCCCGAATGATTGCTGAACGATTCGATTATGGAGTTGGGATGACTTTGCCTGCAGTAAAGGTCCAACTTGCAGCACGATCTGCTTTCAGTTGATTCTCAACATCGGATGACGTGCAATACCCTGCAGTCACAAGCTTCGCGAAACTTGCTGCTGCGATAGCGCCGTCAGTTGTACTGATGGCTGTTCCGCCGCCTGGCAAGAATTGGTTATATCGAGTGATCATGGTCAAGATCTGACTTCCGCGGGCATCAGCCGCTTCAGTGTTCGCATCCGTCAAAGCACTCGTGACTGATGGCACAACCAGTGCCGCCAGGACGCCGAGAATTACGACGACGATGAGAATTTCAATCAGTGTGAATCCGCGCTTGATGTTACGTGCAATCATTTCAAACCTCCTCAGGTTCAAGCGTTCGTGCAAGCACGACACGCTTCGGTGTAGAGCAGGACGGCGACATTCGCTGTCCAACAAACAAACTGTCGGATTCATTTTGGTGGGAATCAAATCAACTTGACAATT
>CAMDEL010000076.1 GCA_945896765.1 Singulisphaera sp. GP187 | reverse complement strand
GTCAATCTGACGATCACGGCAGAATCGTTGCCAATTGATCCCACGCTTTTTCGCAGTTTTCCCAAGCAAGAAGGCGATTTACTTGCGAGCCTTTTCTGGACTGAAGGCTTTGAATCTCTGCAAGCCGCAGGCGCGCTCTTCGATCAAGCTCAAGTGACCGACGCCGCTGCGGAACTGATAGTCATCGAGAATCGATTGGCTGTGTTAACGACGGCGAATGATCAAGGGACTTCGTTGGAGATATCCCAATTGGCAATCCGCGCAGGTCAACTGAGACGGATCATCGATCATGGATCTTTTACGCCAGGTGGCAGACTTGCGCTGACATTAAAAATCACTCGTCAAGAAAATTCCACTGTAGATGCAGCCGTCACAGGAAGTATTCGGATTCTCAACGCAAATATACTTGCCTCGATTTTCCCATATCCCGTACGAGCAAAGAGTGGCGAAATTATTTTGCATGAAGACCGAATCGATTTTGGTGATGGAATTCCATTCGAAACATTCGATGGTGCAAAAGGAATGTTGAAGGGTCGAGTTGAAATAGACAATTCAAAGGGATTGCGAACTTTGAACCCCAAGTTGGAATTCGTTCTGAAGGATGATGCGCTGAGCCAGTTATTTTTTATGGCGATTCCTCCCGCCGAAAACGAACCTATTGTTGGCTGGCCTGGGAAAGGCCTTTCCAAAGGCGGAAAGATTCTCTCACAACTTGACCCACGTGGCAGTATCTCACTCGAAGGAATGATCAAACTTTCCAAGAGTGGCAAGCTGGATGTTGCATGCGATATCACCTATCAAAATGGTTCAATTCAGCCTGACATTCCAGCTGAAAAGTTAATCGACAGCGAAGAACTTTTTTGGCCTGTTGGGTTTGGGCTGGATGATTGTTCTGGGAAATTTCGAGTGGCAGATGCAACTGTTGTCGTGCAATCCTTTACCGGATTTCGCCGTGATGGACGACTCGATGCGAGTGGGATGTTTTCGATGGATGGGAATACGACTGATATCACAATTCAATTAGACAACATTCAGCTTGCAGAATATGCAATCAACTTGATCCCCTTCGGCGATCATGCGCGTGCCGTCGCACTTTGGGATCGCTATAAACCCACGGGGCAATTCGATGCGGATATTTCACTCAAGACTCCCAATGCTGACGGAAAAATTGACACGACACTCACTGTCACCCCTCGGTCGTTTGGAATCACTTTGCCCGATGGGCCTTTGCAAGCCATCTTCGAATCGGGAACGCTCACGGTTGAAGATCAGCACATTCGGTGCGATGCGCTTTCGGGAACGATCGGCGCAATAGGTGGGATGCCAAGCCACATCTGTCTCGATGGAAGTTATGGAACAAGCGGCGGCGGCTTGGATCTTCATGGTTCCATTGAGAATGGGTTGATTCACGGGCCACTCATAGGCGAAATTGTCCAGCACATCGACGCCGGTGGTTTGACTTCATTTCTGAAAGAGTTCAAGCCAGAGGGTCTGTATGACGCTCAGATCTCATATTCAATTCCAGCCGAATCGAAAACTCCATCATTCGAACTCGATGCTTGGATTCAACAACTTTCCCTTGGAAATTCATCCAAAAGGCTCGCGCTTGGATTTGATGTCCCCGCACACATCAATGCCCGCGGAGATTCGCTGAAAGTCTCGCCCTTTCGTGCCGTCTTTCCTGGTGGGTCAATTGAAGCGTCCGGATGGCTCGCTGCGAATAGCACTGGCACGATTGATGATGGAGAGTTCGGTTTGAATCTGCATGCCATGGGAACTGGCGAGAGCGTCATTTGTGCACTCCCAGCGGCTGCGAGAGAACCTTTGAGCACGATCGGGTTTCAATGCGAAGACATCATGAGCGCAAAAATGCAGCTGCGCCTCACTCGACCAAAGGACATCGCACATATTGATATTGACACGACTGTTGAAATTTATGGAGCATCGATACAGATCGGTTCCTATCTCTCAAACTTCTCCGCAGATCTCATGATGCATATTGCAACCGATGCACAGGCGACTGCTTTCGACTCGAATGTCGCCAATGGAAAATTCACTCTTGCAGGTCGTAAAGTGCATGATGTATCAGCAACTCTCATCAAACCTGCTGAGAGTTCAAATTTTTTCGTCAAGTCATTTCGCGGAATGCTTGGCAATGGAATTCTCTCAGCCAACGCAAAGGTTGAGACCATCGAACCTTTCCATTATGAAACAGACATCTTGCTTGCAAGCGTTCCCTTGCACTCGCTGAAAATTCCAGGCGGAGGGGTTGCGACACCGAACGAAAAAGCTGCAAAAAGTACTGCGGAAATCGACCCCGGCTTGGTGGACGCTCGCATCAATATCGCTGGCACTTCTGCGGGAATCTCGACGCGCCAAGGACGAGGCAGCGCAACGATACGACAAGCAGAACTTGCGAGACTGCCCATCGGTGTTGCCTTGCTGCAGATCACGCAGTTGAGTTTGAGTCTTGACCCAATCGTGCAGCAAGGAGAATTTGATTTCACGATTGATCAGGATCGGATTCAATTCGAAAAGTTTGATTTGGCTTGTAAAGATTTGTTGCTGTCTGGAGAAGGATGGCTGAATACTGAATCAAATGAGATTGCTCTTCGACTTCGCAACCGTGGAACAATGCCGATCATCAGTGACATCCTTGGTGGTGTGACCAATCAACTTTTTCAAATTGATGTCCGTGGAACGATCACCGATCCAATAGGCTCGCTCGCTCCACTGCCAGGCCTGACTGCACCACCAGAATTACCTCCAAGTGCGCCGATTGCGAGCACTCTCCCATGAGCGAAAAACAAAAGCGAATCGAACCAAATATTCGCTCTGCTATTGAAGCGATCATCGATCTTGTTGCGCCAGCCAACAAGGCGGGTGTGCAACAGTCAGATGTTGATGATCATCAAAGACGCCTGCTCGTCGCAGAGATGGTGGCAACTTCGCTTCGCCTTCTCGATGACAAATTGACCATTGGTGAACTGCGTCTCGTTCGTCAGGCACTTCGCGAAATGCGGGCTGGATTTACGATGTTTGATCGCTATCGAACGCTCCGCAAGATCGCAATTTTTGGAAGCGCTCGAACGCCGCGCGATCATCCAGATTATGTCGCAGCATTTCAATTTTCCAGATTGCTTGCAACACGCGGTTGGATGGCGATCACTGGTGCGGGGCCTGGAATTATGCAGGCGGGAATTGAAGGACCAACTCCAGAACAATCCTTCGGACTTTCGATTCGACTTCCATTCGAGGACAAACCAAATCCTGTCATTGCGAATGATCCGAAATTGCTGAAGTTCCGTTATTACTTCACGCGCAAGTTGGCCTTCATGGGAAATGCTGATGCAGTCGCTGCGTTCCCGGGAGGATTTGGTACGCAAGACGAACTCTTCGAAGCATTGACTCTCATTCAGTGCGGCCGAAATGCTGTCGTCCCAATCGTTCTCATCGAAGGAAATTCACCCGATGGGACTCCAGGGGGATATTGGAAAAAATGGGAGCGCTTCGTTCGAGATTCGATGCATGATGCTGGCTGGATCAGTCCAGAAGATGAAGACTTGTATTGCATCGCAAAATCTCCATTGGCGGCAGCGGATATTGTGACTCAATTTTATCGCCGATATCAATCGAGTCGCTATGTCGATGATCTGTTCGTGATTCGTCTCGATACTCCACTTCCATCCAACGCCTGCGCTCAACTCGACAGCGAATTCAGTGAACTCTTGGCATCTGGCGGGTTTCTGCAAGGAAATCATCTTGATGGCGACGACGTTCCTGAAGGCACGGCCCGAGTGTGGTTTCGCCATAATCGCAAGTATTTCGGCCTTGTTCGACGATTGATTGATCGCATCAACGCTTTGCCAAGAGTTTCGAACATATGAATCGTGCCGTAACTTTTTCTGTCGAAATAATCTTGATGGTCATGTCAACCTTTGTGACATTGACCGTTGGTTGTGCGACAACAAATACTCCGAGTGATCCCGCGGGACAAGCAACGACTCGATCAACTGCACAGCGCCCCGAATGGGATTCGCCCTCGACTGGAAATGTCGCCGACGACGCAAAGTCTTCGACTTCAAATTCTCCCATGAAACACATCACGCTTCCTGTTGATGATGGGAAAAGTGATGGGATCGCAGTCATCCGCTGGCAGATCTTCGATAACCAATCAGTCATTTCAACATTCTTCAAAAAGCATCCGCCTTCTGGAATTACGGTCGAAGTTCAGAAACAACTTGCTAGCAATGGATTCATGGTGGCTGAGGTCAAACTTTCTGCGCTTCCTGCAGCGCTTGATGATCTTGGCGGGACCTATGCGAATATTCGCGCATGGCTTGGAGAAGCCACAACGTGGAATCAACTCGCCTCTTTCCAAATTCGCGGTTCATATGCAGCAGTCATTGACGGTTCGACTCGTCGATTGAATGACGGTGCGATCCAACTCCTGCTGCGTGGTTGGACCGTTCCGCTGGAATCTGGAGCAGTCACAGATGTTGAAATACTGCCCGCATTTCTCGCTGGTGGCGAAGTTCCTGGCGCACGCACAACTGTTCGCGAACCATTTCAGTCGGCTGGATTCTTTGTCTCGCTTCAACGCGGAAGCGTGCTCTTGATCACGGGAATGACACCAAAAAGCAGTCGAGAATCATCCACTCGCGGACCATTTGCAGGACCTCCTGTTGCTTCCCCGCCAACTCTGGGTGAATTATTGTTGACTCGGCCCTACGAAGAATCCGCTCCAATTCCGCAGCGTCCGTTCATCGTCTTGATTCCACTCATTTCTGCCAACAACTTTTTTGATAATGCCCCCCTAGAATCACTCCCAGCCAAAGAACCCTGATGATCGCTCAACCACCGATTTCTCCAGACGAATCACACTCGATCCGACACCGACGTCGAATTGCAACTGTCTCTGTCATCCCCACACTGCTCACACTTGGAAATTTAATTTGCGGATTCGCAGCGATTCATTATGCCAGCAAGCCAATCGGCCCAAGCAATGTGATGGGATGGAGCACGCTGACCATCGCAGGAGCATTGGTTTTTCTTGGAATGCTCTTCGACGGACTCGACGGATTCGCCGCTCGACTGACACGATCTGCAAGCGAATTTGGCGCTCAACTGGACTCGATGGCGGACATGGTGACCTTTGGGGTGGCGCCGGCATTTATGGTCTTACGACTTGTGAGTTATTACTACGGCGGACCAGAGCATTACACGGGAATCCTCGGACCTGACGCAGACAATGCATACGGCAAAATAATGTGGGGAGTTGCTGCGTTCTATATTTGCTGCACTGCGCTTCGATTGGCACGTTTCAATGTAGAGATCGCTTCGACTGACGAAGCAGATCACCGCTTCTTCCGCGGCTTGCCTTCGCCAGGAGCAGCAGGTGCGATTGCTAGTTTGACTTTGCTTCACCAACATTTGATGGTGATTCAATTCCACGAAATTCCACCAGATGGATTTGAAAAAACATCGGCCCTCCTTCTGCCCCTTGCCACCATGATGGTCTCGGCGGCGATGATTTCGCGCCTTCCATACGCACACATCGTCAATCGTTACATGCGCGGACGGCAATCATTTGCATTCGTCGCTTGGATGATGTTGCCGATCGCCTTTGCAATCTGGTGGTTTCAAGTCGCACTCGCTGTGTGCTTCTGCGCTTATGCCGTATCGGGACCAATTGGCCGATTGTTTCGCGGAAGTAAAAATCATTCACTTCTCTCCCAACAGAGCGGAGAGATTGCGACAAAATCAACGAAGATCAAGATCGATCCTTCCAGACGACCTACGATTCGATCATGACCGCACTTGATTCCGCCACACTCCTGCCAGATCGATTCGGACTCTATGGTGGAAGTTATGTTCCAGAGACTCTTGCTCATGCGCTGAGTGAACTTGAGATCGCATATATCGCTGCTCGTAATGACCCAGCATTTCTCGCTGAAGTTGACGATCTTTTGAAGCACTTTGTTGGGCGCGCCACACCGCTGACTGATGCTCCGAGATTGACTCGATATGCCGGCGGCGCTCGAATCGTTCTCAAGCGCGAAGACCTTGCGCATACTGGAGCGCACAAGATCAACAATACGATTGGCCAAGGATTGTTGGCCAAGCGCATGGGAAAGAAGCGTGTGATTGCTGAAACTGGAGCCGGTCAACATGGCGTTGCAACTGCGACTGCCTGCGCTCATTATGGAATCCCCTGCGAAATCTTTATGGGCTCTGAAGATATTCGGCGCCAAGCATTGAATGTCTTTCGCATGAAACTTTTAGGAGCAAAGGTGGTCGAAGTCACTTCGGGTTCGCGCACACTGAAAGACGCGACCAATGAAGCGATGCGAGACTGGATGGGATCCGTCGCAGACACGCATTACATAATCGGAAGCGTTGTCGGACCGCATCCATTTCCAACAATCGTCCGAGACTTTCAAAGCGTGATTGGACGTGAGTGCCGCGCACAATGTATTGATCGATTTGGAAAACTTCCCGATGCAGTTGTTGCGTGCGTCGGCGGCGGTTCGAATGCTGCTGGAATTTTCGCTCCTTTTATCGCAGATAAATCCGTGCGACTCTGTGGGATCGAAGCAGGCGGCCGCGGAAATGCTGCGGGCGATCATGCGGCTCCATTATCACTTGGAACACCGGGAGTTTTGCACGGTTCCTATTCTTATGTTCTACAAACTCCTGATGGCCAAACTGCAGATGTTCATTCATGCAGCGCGGGATTGGATTATCCAGGCGTCGGTCCAGAGCATTCGCATTGGCGCGATACTGGCCGAGTTCAATACTCCGTCGTCACCGATCAGCATGCGCTTGAAGGATTTCAACTGCTCGCAAAGCAAGAAGGAATTATTCCCGCATTAGAAACTGCGCACGCCGTTTGGGGAGCAATTGATATTGCGCGAAAACTTCCCGCCGATGCGATTGTTGTGATCAATGTCTCTGGCCGCGGGGACAAAGATGTCAACGAAGCGATTCGGTTGCTTGCTTTGGATTCACACTAGTCCTGCGCCTTCGCATCCTTGGGCTTCGCATCCTTGGCCTTCGCATCCTTGGGCATAAATTCGATTGCAATTGGATAGTGATCGCTCGAGTACCCCGCCGGCGGCTTATCCTTTTTCCAGTCATACGCATCGCCAGGATGCAACGTGGAAAGAACAAAGTACGAACCAGGAACGATTTCATTTGCAAAGCCTGGCGAAAGAATGATGTAATCAATTGGACGACCCGATTCATGCGTCGTATATCGATCACGAAGCGT
>CAMDEL010000075.1 GCA_945896765.1 Singulisphaera sp. GP187 | reverse complement strand
CCGCCGATGACTCTGCGCGGATTCTCTGGCTGGCGAGGTTTATTTTGTTCTTGCCACTGCGTCATTCGCCGCCCTCCAAGCCAGTCTTGCGCAACGACAGCATGTCACGAAGTTGTCCTGTCGACAATTCGGTCAGCCACGCATCGCCCGCGCCAATAATATTCGTCGCCAACTCCGTCTTTTGTTCGATCATTTGGTCAATGCGCTCCTCGAGAGTTCCCGTGCAAATATATTTATGCACATTCACGGTGCGCGTCTGGCCAATGCGGAATGCTCGATCGGTTGCCTGATTTTCAACTGCAGGATTCCACCAGCGATCAAAATGGAAAACGTGATTTGCCGCAGTGAGATTCAATCCGACGCCTCCAGCTTTCAGACTCAATACGAAAATCGGCGTTGTTCCGTCGCCTTTCTGAAATCTTTCAACTAATGCATCTCGCTTCGCTTGCGGAGTTCCGCCGTGGAGAAAGAGCGGTTCGACATCAAGGATTTGTCGAATCATTCCAACAAGCAGATGACCCATCTGTCGGTATTGAGTGAAGATCAAGGCGCAATCTCCTGCAGCCAAGAGTTCTTCCAGCATCTCCATCAATCGTTGAGTCTTGCCGCTACGTCCTGGGACCAAAGAGTTTGGCGGAAGTATCAACGGATGTTCGGCACTTGATTCGCCTTCAATGTCTTCGGCTACAACAACTGGTGGGGGAGTGAGTGCTTTCTTCTTGCCCGTTGATCCAGTGGATTCAGATGGTCGTGCAGCGATGCCTTCACCCAAATAGTGAGCAGGGTGGTTGCAGATTTGTTTCAGCTTGACCAACGCGCTGAGCACAAGTCCGCGCCGCCGAATGCCATCAGTTTGATCAACCTTCTGCAACATATCAGCGACAACTTCTTCATAGAGTCGCATCTGCTCGTCGGTCAGCACGATGTGTTGGCGACTCTCGACCAATGGAGGAAGATCACTGATGACCGTCAAGTCAGTCTTGAGTCTGCGAAGAATGAATGGACGCACAAGTGAGCGCAGTCTTTCAGCTGTCTTCTGATCTCGATTTCTTTCAATCGGCGCAGCGAAACGGCGTCGGAAGTCTTGGTTTGTTCCAAGATATCCAGGGCAGCAGAATTCCAAGATGGACCAGAGTTCCGCAAGTCGATTTTCGACGGGAGTTCCAGTGAGAGCAATCCGAGATTGCGTGGCAATCGACCGAATCGCAGCTGTCTGTTTCGTCGGGGGATTCTTGATGTATTGCGCTTCATCCAGCACAACGCGACGCCATGGAACACTCTGCAGTGTTTCTTTATCGCGCACCACGATTGCATATGTTGTCAAGACAACATCGCTGTCCATCGCAATCTGCGAAAATCGTTCGCCGCCTGGTCGATCGAGTCCATGTTGAATGTGCACCTTCAACTCAGGAGCGAAGCGCGTCAGTTCGCGTTTCCAATTTCCCATGACGGACATCGGAGTCACAAGGAGCGATGGACCAATCTGCGCATTTCCGATCTTTGATCGTTCGTGTTGCAGCAGAGCGATCAACTGAATTGTCTTGCCCAATCCCATGTCGTCGGCAAGGCATGCGCCCAATCCCAGTCGATCAAGGAAGACGAGCCAGCTGAGTCCAGACAATTGATAAGGACGAAGAATTCCGCGGAATGATTCTGGCGCACTTGTCATCTGGAAACTTTCACTCACATCATTTCCAGAGAGCAGTTGTCGCACCCAACCAGTTGCTTGAACGCCACTCACAGGCAACGCTTCTGGCGGACCGTCAATTCCGTTCGCCATGCGAAGGGCTTCAACAAGCGTCATCGTTCCACCTGGATGACTCTTCAAGAACTTGAGTGCCGAATCAATATCTTCGGGACGCAGATCAACCCATTGTCCTCCGATGCGAACGAGTGGAGCACCTTTTTGCGCTAATTTCTCGAGCATTTCGACCGAAACAGTTTGTGTCCCAAGTGCAACTTGCCAGCGGTATCCAACGAGTGATTGCAATCCAAGTCCAAGCGAACCGTTTGATCCACCGCCAGCGTCGCCAGCCATTGGCGGTTCCTCTGGAGAATCAATTAATAAGTTTGCATTAATGCGACTTGCCGATTCTCCCCACCACTCTGGAACTTCCACAAAGAATCCAGCTTCGAGAAGAACTGGTCGCAGGTCACGCATAAATTGATAGACCTGTCGCGTATCAAGATCCATTCCTGAAGGACTTTCACTTTCCAGGGCATCATCAAGATCTGGCCAGATTCGGCTTGCACGCGCCAATTCTTTCAGGAGCATTTCAGAAAGTTCTTCGTTGCGCGCAGAATTTGCTCCAGCACGCTTTCCGCTTGGTCGATTGAACAAAGATTGCGCGTCGATCACAGTGTCGGGCGCTTCAGGGTCGACCAATCCAAATGAAACGCGCCATGTGGAATCAATGCCATCGTTCGCGCCATCCAAATCTGGTTCGGAGACTTCGAATCTCAGTCGCATTCCCGTGGTCACACGAGCTTCGTCAAGCACTCCAAGCCATCCGCGTGTGTCGCGCAAAACATCGAACGAACTCCGGCGACCGATCTTGATGGAATCCTTCGAGCCCAAGAGTCCAGAAAGCCATGCGGCATGCGAATCAACCGCAGGATCAAAGTCTTCGATCGATTCCTCGAAATTTTCTTCGACCAGCACGGATCGCACGATTCCATCAACAATTGTGCTGAGAAATGAGTCGACAATTGGCCACGCTTGACCATCTGTTCCGTCAATCGCTCGTACGGAAGCGGGCATACTGGCAAGCAAGTCTGCAAGTTGTAGATCCGCGTCACTATCGTTCAGCCACGGTCGCCATTGTCCAACATATGTTCCATCGCGTCTTTGCAAAACAGTTGGGATGACGCGTTGATCGATCACCGAATCAATTGCAAATTTTGTCAGTGCCATCCACCAGTGCATCGAATGTGCGCAGACGAAAAAGTCATTTTGCGTCCCTTCGATGTTGCGCATCTCCAACAATAATTTGATCGTCGAGTTCGTTGCAATTCGAAGTGTCTGCAATCGTATTGGTTCGAGTGTGCGCAATTCCTCATCGTTATCCACGCGGCCAAGAAGTCCAGCAAGACGACTTGAAGGGAGTGTGGTTGGACGCGATGATTTATCGCCTGCAAGCGCTGATGCATGTGGCAACAACAAATCGAGATGATCTTCTTTCGCACCGTTGAGCGAACCAATGATTGGTTCGAGCGCGCTGCGAAGATCTTTCGCAGAGGCACCGAACGGATGCGCAGGAGCTGCAACGCGTACATCTTCACGAGCGGACGACAGCGATTCACCCCAGAGATGCAGGGAACCATCAAACCAATTTGCATGAACGACGAGCATTGGAAAAATCTTGTACGAAACCGATGCGAATGATTGCGCTGGGGATCGAACCCAGGACCTAGAGGTTAAAAGCCACTTGCTCTACCAGCTGAGCTACGCAATCGTGATGGGATTTGAGTCGGGGAAAGAGTGTACCTATCTCTGGCAAGACCCACCCAACCGAAGAGGTTGGCGGAAAAATTCTATAAATCAAGCGCTTTATCGGACTATGATTATTGTCACGCTTCTATTGTGCCGATAAATATGGCGGTCGAAGGTAATTGAGGAACTTTCTTGCTTATCTAACGACTGGAAGGCACGTTATGTATCGAAACCCCTTGTTTTATGGGCGAGTCACCTCGCTCCTTCACCGAAAGAATGCCACATGAGCGCCTCAGTTCCCATCATCGAACAATTTCTCGCCTACCTCATAGATGAGCGACATTTCAGCCCATATACCTCCCGATGCTATGGGCTGGACCTGCGCCAGTTCGCAGACTTCATTGTTGGCGAATACTCCATCGATTTCGACGAAGCGCGCGAACGCGCCGTCCTGGACAAGCGCGATGCGACTTCGAAGAACACAGTTTGCGGACGAATGCTGACGGCCGATGTGGAAGTCGTTCGTGCTTTTCTTGCCCATCTTGTTGGTCAGAAATATTCCGCGGCGACAACTGCGCGAAAAATCGCAACTCTTCGTTCATTCCACAAATGGATGGAGAAGCGCGGATTGACATCGACGAATCCGATGACACTCATTCGAACGCCAAAGCAAGCACGCAGACTTCCAAAGGCGATCACCGTCGATCAAATTGAAAAACTCTTGGCGGCTCCAAGTGAATCGGACATGCTCGGTTCGAGAGATCGCGCGATTCTCGAAACGCTCTATTCCACTGGCATCCGAGTCAGTGAAGTCGTTGCGATCAATCGCGGCGATCTCGATGTGGAAGGAAGTCAATTGAAGGTGAAAGGAAAAGGCCGCAGAGAACGCGCTGTTCCCGTTGGATCGCATGCGTTGGCAGCGGTCTGTCGATACATCCTTCGAGCAGAAGCAGATAAAGTTCCCATGACTTCTGGAAGCCCACTCTTTGTGAATAAGTTGGGATCGCGTTTGTCGAGCCGATCGGTTCGTCGCAAGGTCTCAAAATATTTGAAGATCGCCGGGCTTGATCCTGATATTTCGCCACACACAATTCGCCATTCATTCGCGACGCATCTGCTTGATAACGGAGCTGACTTGCGCGCCGTGCAGGAATTGCTTGGTCATCAATCGCTTTCAAGCACTCAGGTCTATACCCATCTCACCACTGCACGAATGCGCGAGGCATATGACCGCGCGCATCCGCGAGCAGAAGCGTCATAAGAAAAAATCGTGCAAAGAAAAGAGAAGATTGAATCAGTGGCGCCTTCGACATGGTCATTGCGCCGAGGTGATTGCCTAGACGTCCTTGCGGATGTGGAGACATCCTCGATTGATTTGGTTTATCTCGATCCACCATTCAATTCTGGACTTCGCAGGCAAGGACGCAAGGGACTGACTTTCGATGATCGCTTCGTCGATGTTGCTGCATATCGAGATTTCATTGGGCCGAGATTGGTCCAAGCGCACCGTGTCCTGCGTTCGACTGGTTCGATTTTGGTGCACGTTGATTGGCGCACCAGTCATCACGTGCGATTTCTGCTTGATGAGATTTTCGGCGCCGAAAGTTTTGTGAATCACCTTGTATGGTCGTACGGACTCGGCGGTTCTGGACCTCGGTCATTCGCGCGCAAGCATGATGATATTTTCTTGTACGGCCGAGGGCCGGACTATTGGTTCGAGGTGCCGCTCGTGCCGGCGAAGAGTGTGCGCCTGCGCGGTCGAATGAAAAAAGCAACGGATGTCATCGACATTCCATCGATCAACAATATGGCGATCGAGCGAACGGGTTGGCCGACGCAGAAGCCGATCGAGCTCTTGAAAATGTTGGTCAATGCGTGTTGTCCGCCAGCTGGCACGGTGCTTGATCCAACATGCGGAAGCGGCACGACACTCGTGGCAGCGATTGAATCTGGTCGTCGAGCGATTGGAATTGATCTGTCTGATGAGGCGCTTGGAATTGCGCAAAAAAGGCTTGAAAGAGCCTGTTTAGATTCAGATATCAAACATCCCACACAACGATCTTCTCGAGTTCGGCGGTCGCAGCCTCGAGGGACTTCGCCGTTGGCCCAGTCAGCGTGACATGACCCAATTTGCGTCCCGCGCGCGCACCCTTGCCATACAAGTGAAGTTTCGCATTTGGAATTTCCATAATGCGAGAATTGATTGGTGTACGCCCGACCAAATTGATCATGACACTCGACCCTTTGCATTCAGTTGATCCAAGTGGCATTGAACCGACTGCGCGCAAATGATTTTCGAATTGGCTCGTGACTGCGCCGTCAATTGTCCAGTGTCCAGAATTATGAACGCGTGGCGCCATTTCATTGGCAACGAGTCCCGAAGGCGTCACGAAAAACTCAACAGCGATCACTCCGACATAGTCGAGCGATTCCAGAAGTGCTCGGACATATTTTTGCGCAGCATCGGCAAGTTGTCCATCTCGATCGCAAGGTGCAGGTGCTTGACTCTTCCAGAGAATTCCATGGCGATGTTCATTCTGAGTCAAGGGATAAAAAGCGATGACTGATCCATGGCCAGGAGCGCGTGCGCGGACCGCAATCATGGAAACCTCTGCAGAAAAATCTACGAAAGACTCAAGAATGCAGGGCACTCTGCCAAGTTCGTCCCATGCAGTTCGCACCGTTGCTGCAGCATCATCGCCATTTGTTCGCAAAACGCGTTGACCTTTACCGTCATACCCAAGTCGTCGGGTTTTGAGAACGGCAGGAAGAGGAACTTTGCGCACAGCGGCGTCGATTTCGTTCGCTGATGAAATGCCGATGAAGTTTTGGACTGGTATCGCCAAATCTCGAAATGTCGTCTTTTCTGCGATGCGATCTTGCGCAATCGCCAACGCGCGCGCAGTGGGAGCAAGCATCAATCGCTCCGACAGCCACTGCGCAGTTTCAGCGGGAACATTTTCGAATTCGTATGTTGCAAATGAAAGATCTTGCGCAAATCGTTCAAGACCATCCAAGTCGTCATATGGAGCGCGAATAATTTCTCCCAGTCGCGCGGCAGGGCAATCAGCAGCGGGCTCTAGAAAACGAAATTGAAATCCAAGCGGTAACCCAGCCAAGCCAAGCATGCGCCCAAGTTGTCCTCCGCCCACGACGCCGATTTTCACCGGCTTTTCTTTCGTATTGATTTGCGTGCAGTGGATTTGGCTTGAGAAGGTTTGACCTTCGACGGTTTGGCGGGATCAGGATTCGCAAGAACTTCTTTGGTTTGCCGCGATCGCCATGCTTCTAGTGAACGGCGAATGCCTGGGCGACTGCCGGCAAGAATTGCAGCTGCCAAGAGTGCTGAGTTGATCGCACCTGCGCGACCGATTGCAAGTGTTGCAACAGGAATACCTGCGGGCATCTGCACGATCGAGAGCAGCGAATCTAATCCGTGGAGTGTTTTGCTTTCAACTGGCACACCCAATACAGGAAGGCATGTCCGGCTCGCAGTCATCCCAGGCAAGTGAGCTGCGCCACCAGCGCCAGCGATGATCACTTCAATTCCGCGACCCTGCGCTCGATCCGCATATTGAAAGAGTTGCGTTGGCGTTCGATGCGCGCTGACAACGCGTTGTTCAAATGGAATACGCAGCGCATCAAGCGTTTCGCACGCATGACGCATTGTTTCCCAATCACTTCGAGAGCCCATGATGACGCCGACGAGCGGTCTTTGCGTTGCCATAGAACGATACTACAGAAGGATTGATTCAAACTTCCATTCGATGGTTTCGCTTTGTCCTTGCGAAGATTTGCTCAAATACTTCTATATCAGCGTCGTCGACGTCGGGAGAATCCAGCAAGTCCTATGAGCGCAAGTGCACTTGGGGCAGGAATCGTGGCTATCGACATGTTGTCGATAGTTGGATA
>CAMDEL010000074.1 GCA_945896765.1 Singulisphaera sp. GP187 | reverse complement strand
AGTTTGACTTGTTCGTCGCGCGTTCGTTCCGTGTCTTCCCAGTTTGGAGCTTCCATGCAGAGGAAGCCGACGACTTGCATCAAGTGATTTTGGATGACATCGCGCAAAGCGCCGGTGGCGTCATAAAAACTTCCGCGTCCTTCGACGCCAAACGATTCAGCCATCGTGATTTGGATTTGACGAATATGGTGCCGATTCCAAATTGGTTCCAAAAACGCATTGGCAAATCGGAAATACAAGATGTTCTGAACAGCTTCTTTGCCGAGATAATGATCGATTCTGAAGATCGAAGTTTCATCGAATACTGCATGCAAAAGGGCATTGAGTGCGGTTGCAGTTTTTCGATTATGCCCGAATGGCTTTTCGACAACGACTCGTGCACCTTTTGCGCAACCGGAAGTTCCAAGATGGGAAGAAACAGGACCAAACAACGAAGGTGGAATCGCGAGATAATGCAGAGGAGACTGTGCATTGCCTAGTTCCTTGCGGACATTGGCAAATGTCGTTGGGTCGGCGTAATCCCCGTCGACATAACGCAGGAGATCGCACATTTTCTTGAACGCAACTTCGTCCACGCCGCCACCGAATTTCTCGATGCCATCACGCGCACGCACCTTCAATTGCTCGAGCGTCATTCCGCTTTTCGCAACGCCGACGATCGGGACATTCAGCACGCCGCGACGAACAAGAGATTGCAGCGCAGCAAAGGTTTTCTTGTGGGCAAGATCACCCGTGGCGCCGAAAAATACCATCGCATCTGCAGGAATATGATTCGCCATATCAGGATCCTTTTTTGTCCGCAGGTTTTTCCAAGTGCCCACCGAAGCCCATGCGCATTGCAGAGCAAACCTTGTTTGCGAAGTCGGATTGCCCGCGACTTTCGAATCGATCCATCAATGCTGCGCTGAGAACATGAACAGGAACGCCTTCTTCAATCGCAGCAAGAATCGTCCAGCGGCCTTCGCCAGAATCAGAGACTCGCCCAGCGAATGTGGTGAGATCCTTATCGCTCGCAAATGCCTGCGCAGTCAGATCCAAGAGCCATGATGCGATCACGCTGCCTCGGCGCCAGACTTCGGTCACTTCTGGAAGGTCGAATTGGTACATGAAATCACTTGGATCTCGCAGGGGAGTTGTTTCTGCGTCGATTTCGCGCGTGTGCATTCCTGCATCAGCGTGACGGAGAATATTTAATCCCTCTGCATAGGCAGCCATCATTCCATATTCAATTCCGTTGTGAACCATCTTGACGAAATGCCCTGCGCCAGAAGGACCGCAATGCAGATAGCCCTGTTCGGCAGTTCCCTTCGACTTGCGCCCTGGAGTTGGAGGAGCGCTGGCTTTGCCCGGAGCAAGTGCGCTGAAAATTGGATCCATGCGAGTCACGACTTTCACGTCGCCACCGATCATCTGCGAATAGCCGCGTTCGAGTCCCCAGACGCCGCCGGAAGTTCCGCAGTCGACATAGTGCATTTTCTTTTCAGCAAGCATTTTTGAGCGACGAATATCATCCTTGTAATAGGAATTTCCACCGTCAATGATTGCATCGTCTGCTGAAAGCAGCGGGAGAAGTTCGTTGATGGACTGATCGACATATGCCGCTGGAATCATCAGCCAAACGTGGCGAGGTCCAGTCAGTTTCTTGGTCAGGTCAGCAAGACTTGTTGCGCCAACTGCTCCAGCTTTGACAAGTTCAGCAATCGCTTCAGCGCTACGATCAAAGACCACCACTTGATGTCCAGCTTTCAAGAGACGCAGAGTCATATTCGCGCCCATACGTCCGAGTCCAATCATTCCTAATTGCATTTTGATCGCTCCTGTTTTGATCGAGTTGAAGTGTGGTTGAGAAGAATGGCAAGAGTAGCGATATTTTGGCGAGGTGTTTTTCCAAGCCTTGCTATGATGGACTGCTCGACAGAATATTCTCTGTGATAAAGTTTTATGGAGTATTGATTGGCACGAAAAGAACGAAAAAAGATAGGTGAACTGCTGGTTGAAGCTGGCGTTGCGACGGTCGCAAAGATCGAAGAGGCTGTTGCATCTGCAAAGAGTTCACGCAAGCGAACTGGAGAAGTCCTTGTTGAAATGAATGTTTGTTCTGACGAGGATGTCGCGCGCGCACTTGGTCGTCAGTTCGGGATGGAGTTTGTGAATCTCGAACGGCCCGAGGGATTGAATCGCGTCAACAAGAAATTGCTCAGCGAGGATCAGATCAAGAAGTTCCTCATTCTGCCTTTGGACGAAAAGGTGGGGAATACGATGAAGATTCTCATTCATGATCCGATGGATCTGGATGCTCTCACCGCCTTGCAGTTTCGATTGAATTGCCAATTCGAAAAATTCATTACCAGCCGCACCCAGTTGCGCGAATTTGTCGAAGGTGGAAAGTCTGCTTCGAGTTTGTTAAACAAGATGTCCGTCGTGACCGCTTCGATCACGCAAACGCATGATCGAACGAAAGACAGCAGTCAGGATCGTTCGAGTCAAGATAAATCACAAGATGCTTCGGTCGATCGAGACAAGCTTCAGAAAATTGATGAAGGTGCGCTGAAGGTTGTTGATCGAATGATCATCAACGCAGTGACAAATCGAGCAAGTGATATACACATCGAACCGATGAAAACATCTGTCCGTCTGCGTTTTCGTATCGACGGTTCATGCATTGACATCACTCCTCCCATCCCGAAGAAACTGCAAAGTTCGGTCATCGCACGCATTAAGTTGATGGCGGGTATCAACATCTCGGAACGACGAATTCCGCAAGACGGCCGCATCAAGTTTGCAGTCGAAGGTTCACCGATCGATTTCCGTGTCAGTTCATGTCCGGCAATCTGGGGAGAGAGCATCGTCTTGCGAATTTTGCGCCCAGAATCCGCGCGAATTGGGCTTCTCAATCTTGGACTGCAGCAGGACACTCTGGACACTTTCAACAAAGTCATTCGTCGTCCAAACGGAATTTTTCTTGTGACTGGGCCTACTGGTTCTGGAAAAACGACGACACTCTATTCTGCGTTGAATGATCTCAATCGTCCTGATAAGAAGATCATCACAGCAGAAGATCCAGTGGAATTTTCTTTCAAGGGGATCAATCAAGTTCAGGTGCGTGAGAGTATTGGTTTGACATTTCCAATCATTCTGAAGTCCATGTTGCGACAAGCGCCCAACGTGATTCTGGTCGGAGAAATTCGAGATCGTGAAGTAGCGGACATTGCAATTCAGGCTGCACTCACTGGGCATTTAGTTTTTTCCACGCTCCACACAAATGACGCTGCAAGCGCAATCACTCGTCTTGTCGACATGGGTGTCAAACCATTTCTTGTTGCAAGTTCGATTCAGGCAGTTTTGGCGCAGCGTCTGGCACGCATTTTGTGTTCTGAATGCAAGGTCCGTGACGAAAATCCAGACGCAAACTGGTTGAGGCTCGCAGGCATCACCGCCGAAGAAGCCGCTCGGAGCACTCTGATGAAGCCTGTTGGATGTCCGAAATGTTCGCACACTGGATATCACGGGCGGCGCGGCGTCTATGAAATGATGGTCATGAATTCCGAAATTCGTGATCTTGCATTTCAGCGTGCAACCGTTACGAAAATCCGACAAGCAGCAGTGCGATCTGGAATGCGAACGCTCCTCGGTGACGGCAAAATCAAGGTGCTCAACGGTATGACAACCGCTGACGAGGTTGCGAAATTCGCACAGGCCGATGTTTCTTCGTGATGGTTTTCAGTCAAGTTGATAGTGTATTTGAAAGTTTGTTCATAAAAAGGAGTCTCTTCGATGTCATCTGGTGAAGTCACAAGCGGGCCAACAACGACCGAAAGCTCGATGCAGATCGATAGGCTGCTCGATACGGTTGTTCGGCAGGGTGCATCCGATTTGCACATCAGTATCGGTCGACCGCCAACTCTGCGCCTGAATGGTCGCCTTCGATCTCTTGCGACCAAAGTGCTGGGTCCTGAAGACACAATGTCTTTGATGAAGCAGATTGCACCAGAAAAGAATCAACAAGAACTGCAGGAAAGAGGTGGTTCTGATTTCGGTATTGCATTTGGAACTGCGGCTCGATTTCGTTGCTCTATTTTTAAGCAGCGTGATAGTGTGGCAATGGTTCTTCGCCAGATTCCAAATCGGCTGATGACATTCGCTGAGATCGGATTGCCTGACATTTGCTTGGAACTTATTCGGCGTCCACGAGGATTGTTTCTTGTCACAGGCCCAACCGGAAGCGGTAAATCAACTTCGTTGGCTACGATGATCGACATCATCAATGACACGCTCGAACGTCATATCGTGACTGTCGAAGACCCCATCGAGTTCTATCACTATCACAAGAAGTCTGTGGTCAATCAGCGTGAAGTAGGGTCGGACGTTTCGTCATTTAGTGAGGCTCTTAAGCGTGTATTGCGTCAAGATCCGGACGTTATTCTCGTCGGTGAAATGCGCGATCTCGAAACCATCGAAGCTGCAATCCGCGCTGCCGAAACAGGCCATTTGGTTTTCGGAACTTTGCATACGACCGGTGCGGCGGGAACCATCAACCGAATTATCGACGCATTCCCAACCAATCAGCAGGAGCAGATTCGAGTTCAACTTTCGGTGACTCTGATCGCCGTGCTCAGCCAAGTGTTGCTTGTCCGAAAGGACAAGCCAGGGCGGTTGGCGGCTTACGAGTTCTTAATGGTCACCCCTGCAATCTCGAACCTCATTCGTGAGAATAAAACCTTCCGAATCGACTCCGCTATCCAGACTGGAAAACGGTTCAGCATGCAGTTGCTTGATGACCATCTTTGGAGGATGTTCAGTCAGGATCAAATCAGCGCCGAAGAGATGATTGACAAGGGGAAGAATCCTGGCGCACTTCGTGACAAGGTTCATAAGTCTGGATCTACAGTTGGCAGAGCCGAATGGGATGAAGAGGATGTGAAGGGGGATTGATTCCCACCAAAAAACGCTTTTTTCGACTTCGAAAACCACGAATCATAATGCAAACTCCGATTTTTGCATTGAAAAGCCATAATTCAGCGTATGCTTAAGAGAGATAACTATGCCAGAAATTGAGCTCGAAATTGACCCTTCGCAGTTAAAGAACCGAAAGCTTGGTCGGATTTTGACAAAGCTTGGGAAGCTGACGAGAGAGCAAGTACATGCTGCCTTGGAAGTGCGGACGAACAATCCCGCAAACGCAAAGAAGAAGATTGGCGAAGTGATGTTGGAAATGGGGTTGGTTACGCCCCAAGATATCGCAGTTGCTTTGGCTGGGCAGAGAGGTTTCAGATTCAAACAACTCGCGGGGCTGGTGATTCCCCAAGAGACTCTTCGCGCTTTGACATCGGAGGCTGCAAATGTAATGCGCGTCGTTCCGCTGGAGATAGATCCTCAGGCGAAAACCATTACCGTCGCCATCGGCTCGCATGCAAATTTCCAGGCGGTCGACAACCTACGCATGAATATGTTCGCAGGCTATGAGATCTCGGTTGTGGTTTCTCCAGTCGCGGACATAGACGAGATCATTCGACGCGAATACGCGAAAAAAACGGATACTGTTGATTTGTTTTCGGAGGTCAATCGAGCCGAAGCGGTTAAGAATCTTCAAGGGCGTGGAGACTCGATTGATGTCGCGTCTCTTGAAGATGCGGGGAGTGATAACGCGGTTGTTCGCTTGGTGACGAATATGTTGGCTCAGGCGATCGCCAACGGAGCTTCTGATATTCATCTTGAACCTTTCGAAGATGAATTCAAAATGCGCTATCGCATCGACGGAGTTTTGTATGAGATGAAGACTCAGCCGAAGGAAATCGCAATGGCGATTGTCAGCCGTATCAAGATTCTTTCAAAACTGGATATTGCAGAGCGTCGCATGCCGCAGGACGGACGAATCAGCTATCAGTTGTCAGCGGACAAAGAACCAATCGATCTTCGAGTTGCAGTTTTGCCCACGATGTATGGCGAATCAGTCGTGCTTCGTGTTCTGGATCGTTCTGCAGTCCAACTCGAATTGGATCGCATTGGATTGCGTGAAGACGAACTCGCGAAGATGAGACTTATCATCAATAAGCCAAATGGAATTGTGCTTGTCACTGGTCCGACAGGTTCGGGGAAAACAACCACGCTCTATGCGGCTCTTCGCGAATTGAATCAGGTCGATACAAAAATCTTGACTGCGGAAGACCCTGTTGAATACGACATCGACGGCATGATCCAGTGCCAAGTCAACTTGGAGCAGGAGCTGACCTTTGCCCGTTTGCTAAGGTCCTTCCTTCGCCAAGATCCGGACATCATCTTGGTCGGTGAAATTCGCGATTTGGAAACTGCGCAGATTTCCATTCAAGCAAGCCTCACTGGCCATTTGGTCTTTGCAACTCTGCATACAAATGATGCGCCAAGTTCTATTCTTCGTCTTCTCGATTTGGGCGTCGAATCTTTCCTCCTCACTGCGACAATTGAAGCGATCGTCGCACAGCGACTCGTGCGCCGCATTTGCACCAAGTGCAAGGAAGAGTTCGCACCCTCCGAAGAGCATTTGATGGAATTGAGCCTTCGGACTGCGGATGTTCAGGGTCGAACTCTCTATCGGGGACGGGGGTGTGATAATTGCACGAAGTCTGGATACAAGGGACGAATGGCGATTTTTGAAATCATGTTGATGGATGATGAGTTAAGAGATCTTGTCATGCAGCAGGCGTCTACGGCAGTGTTGCAGACGGAATCTCGCAAACGAGGCATGAGAACGCTTCGTGAGTCTGGGTTGTTGGCGTTGTATGAAGGCCAAACAACAATCGATGAAATCGTGCGAGAGACGATTTCCTCCGGAGATTAAAACTATGCCAATTTTTTCTTACGAAGCTGCAAATACTGCCGGGAAGACACAGAAGGGAACAGTCGAAGCCGCGTCGAGCGAAGAAGCTGTTCGCAAGATTCGAACTCAAGGATTGTTTCCAACTTCTGTCCGCGAACAGAAAGAAGCCGCCAAGAAAGCCGCAGAGGAAAGCAAAAAGAAAAAGAAGAAAAGCAAAGGCATGTCGATTTCATTTGGTGGAGTGAGTACGAAGGCGTTGACTATGTTCACTCGCCAAATGTCGACGCTGCAGGATGCAGGGTTGCCACTCCTAAGGTCTTTGCAAATTTTAGAGGATCAGCAGAAAGCGGGCAAATTAAAGAATGTACTTGGCGAAGTCTGCGAATCCATTGCAGGCGGATCATCCTTGTCAGAAGCGTTTGCGCATCATCCTCGAGTTTTCACTCGCCTGTATGTCAAGATGGTTGCAGCCGGCGAAGTCGGTGGAGTGCTCGATGTCGTGATGCAACGATTGTCGGAGTTCATGGAAAAGGCGCAGAGGCTGAAGCGCAGAATCATCGGCGCCATGATTTATCCAGCAGTCGT
>CAMDEL010000073.1 GCA_945896765.1 Singulisphaera sp. GP187 | reverse complement strand
CGAGGGTTGAATGCACCGCGACAACGCGTCCATTTCGCTCGTCTGTCTTAATGTCGATTCGGCCCTTGCCGCCGCGTGCTTGCGCGCGTGTTTGTCCATCTTCTTGATGGACGAGATATTCGGTCATCGACGTTCGTTTGCCGAATCCATGTTCTGTGCATGTGAAGAGCGCGGCTTGATCGTCGCAGCGAACAAGCCCAACGACGGCATCGTTTTCAGCGAGATCGATTCCCGCAACTCCGGCGGCGGCACGACCCATCACGCGCGCATCATTTTCATCAAAGCGGATCGACATTCCTTCGGCAGTCGCTAGGAGGATGTGATCATTGCCTCGTGTTTGCACGACATTCACCAATCGATCGCCTTCATTCAGTTTTACAGAAATGATTCCGCTTCGATTGACATTTCGGAAATCCTTCAGCGAGGATCGCTTCACGCGTCCGCTTGATGATGCGAAGAAAAGATAATCCTCACTGCGTTCGAAGTCCTTGATCGGTAGATAGGCGACCATTCTTTCGCCGTCCTTCAATTCAACCACGCTATTGATTGCGCGGCCTTTTGCAGTTCGCGACATTTCGGGGATCTGCCAAACTTTGATTTGATAGACGCGTCCAGTATTGGTGAAACAAAGAAGATCGTCGTGCGTGCTAGCGATGAAGACGCGCTCGATGTAATCGCCATCCTTCGCATCGGATCCCCGAACGCCAACGCCGCCGCGGCCTTGCGTGCGGAATGTGTCGACAGCAAGTCGCTTCACAAATCCTTCGTGGCTGACGGTGACAGCCACGTCGTGTTCTTGGATGAGTTCTGCAAGATCGAAGTCGCCGGCCTCATCCGCCTCGATGGTGGTGCGGCGCGGATCGCTAAATTTCTCGGCGATATCGAGCACATCTTGGCGAACAATTTTTAATACGAGCGATTGATCGCCAAGGAGTTTTTCAAATCCATCGATTTCGAGCAGAAGTGCAGCGAATTCGCTGGCGAGTTTTTCGACTTCCAATCCAACCAACTGAATCAGTCGCAGTGCACCGATCGCATCTGCTTGAACGCGAGTCAATTTGATGCCTGCGCCGACTCGGCTTGCAAGCGCAATGCGCTCTGGAACCAAGTGTGCGCTGGGATGATCTTCTGCAATGCGGAACGCGCGTTCCATGAGAGCCTGAATCGCTTCTTCACGCGTACGCGATGCTCGAATGATTGCAATGACTGCATCGATGTCGCACACTGCATAGACAAGTCCTTCGAGACGATGCGCTTGCTGTCGCGCTTGGCGAAGTTGAAATTCCGTGCGGCGACGGATCACTGTGCAACGATGATCGATGTAGCACGAAATCAGATTGCGGAAGGGGAGCGTTCGAGGCTGGCCGTTGACCAGCGCGATATTCATGATGCTGTATGTCGTTTGCAGCGGCGTGAATTCGTATAGCTGGCGCTCGACGACAGCTGGATCTGCTCCCTTGCGAAGCACAACCAGAATGCGCGTTTGTGCATCGCGTCCCGAATGATTTCGCACATCGACGATGTCTGGAATTCGATCGTCTTTCTTCGCATCGACAATGCGCTCGATGAGAATGCTCTGCACCACCTGATATGGAATCTCTTCGATGATGATCATGTTGCGTCCGTCTTTCGTCTCGTGACGAATACGACCACGCACAGTCAACCGTCCACGACCAGTGGCGTATGCCTCTGCAATTCCGCGGCGCCCAATGATCGAACCTCCCGTTGGGAAATCAGGTCCCGGCACAAGCGCAAGAAGTCCATCCAATCCAATGTCTGGATTATCGATTGTCGCAACAATCGCATTGGCAATTTCGCCAAGATTGTGCGGAGGCATTGCACTTGCCATACCAACAGCAATTCCAGACGATCCGTTCACAAGAAGATTTGGAAACTTGCCTGGAAGAACCATCGGCTCCATCAAGCGGTCGTCATAATTTGGCTTGAAATCAACGGTTTCTTTGTCGAGATCTTCCAGCATCGCAACTGCGACGCCAGTCATTCGAGCTTCGGTATATCGCATCGCTGCGGGTGGATCACCTTCAATCGATCCGAAGTTTCCTTGTTTGTCGATCAACAATGCGCGCGTCTTCCACGATTGACCAAGATTCACAAGTGTTGGATAGATGACGGACTCACCGTGCGGGTGATAATTTCCGCTTGTGTCGCCGCAAATCTTTGCGCATTTGATCTGCTTGCGACCAGGCGAAAGATTTAAATCATGCATCGCAACAAGAATGCGGCGCTGCGATGGCTTGAGTCCATCGCGAACGTCAGGAAGGGCACGATCCATAATCGTGCTCATTGCATAGACGAGATATGACTCGTGCAATTCACGGTCGATCGTCTTATCGATCACATGACCGAGAGTCGAATTTGGATCTGGAGTTGCAGGAGGAACAGCGGTCACGGCGAACTGAAAATCATACCCGTTTTCGACAAAGTTCGCCTGCTTTGGCGCTGACTTTTACCTTCAAAAATCAGCCCCTTTGCAAGTATTTGCGATCACTCAATTGCAGGCTTGTTTGTCAGTCGAAGGAGGGCCAAATGCTCGCTGTTTCCGCCGCCTCCTTCGAGGGGACTTGGGGAATCGGCGATCACTTGCACGCCAAATTCAGTCATTTCTGACAGCACTCGCTTGACAACATCCGCTGCGATATGCGCAGGGAGGCAACCTTTGACAAGCGCTTTGCGTTCATCTCCTTGCGACTCATAGTGAGGCTTGATCAACGCAACGATGCAACCAGTCTGGCGCAACCAACGCACCGCGACTGGGATCGAATGTCGTTGTCGAGTCCACGCCATATCGAGCACGACGATGTCGACCCCTTGGGGCGGAACTGGAGAATAAAGCACATTGGTTCTCTCGCGCACGTCCACGCGAGGATCATTGCGAAGTTTCCAATCGAGCATGCCATAGCCCGTATCGACGGCGATGACTTTCGCTGCGCCTCGCTTCAACAGGCAATCTGTGAAACCGCCAGCATTGCAGCCGAAATCAGCGCATTCGAACCCCGTGACATCGATCTGAAACGCATCAAGCGCGTGGGCCATCTTGATTCCAGCTCTGGAGACATATTCCACAATTTCACGCTCTTCGTTTCATCGGCTTCGTTTCATCATCTTTCATAATCATCTTTTATATAGATACACCAAGCAGGGCGATTCCCAGTCGATCTGCAACTTCGATCATGCGAGGTTTTTCAAGCATGATGACTCGTCCTGCTCCAAGCACAAGCATGCGTCCTCCCGCACTTGCAAGCCTTTCGAGTGTTGGAACGCCAACAGTTGGAACATCCGCTCGCATGTCATGAGAATCGTGTGCGGTTTTCAACAAAGCCCATCCGCCAGTTCTGCAAAGTTGCGCAGAACGATCGATCATCGCATCTGTTCCTTCCATTGCTTCGACAGCGATCACATCGCATTCACGCACAGTGATCGCTTGACCAACTCCAAGATTTGCAATTGATCTCAACATCGGCCATGCGAAGTCCACATCGCGTTGTTGGACTGCGGTCAACTTTACTTTTCCCATCAAGCCGATGGTTGCAAGATGTTCTGGGATATATGTGGTCGAGTCGATGAGTCGTACTCCACTTGTTGCAAGTTCATCGGCGACCGCGCTGAGCAGCACGTGACTTCGTCGATCGAACCTCAGGCGTCGATAGTAAAGCAGAGCGGCACGAAGATCGGGCAGTTGGCGAAGAACTCGAAAAGGCTCGTACATCCGCGCTTTGCCAACTCGGCCAACCATCACGGTTTCTTCGATTTTTGCCCGCCGAAGAATTCGGATCCATTTCCCGATTTGCAGCACTCCAGCAGTGGAAAAGACATCGCAGTGGCTTGGAAGGGCAGCATCAAATTGATCGCGAAGGCCGATGCACACCACTTTTCGACCAGTGGCGCGAATTCCATCTGCAACCAAGATGGGAAGCATTCCGCTGCCTGCGATCATTCCGATTTGCATTGGAAGTACGTGTTCTCGGTTCATCGCTCTTGTCCGTTCATCCTTGCGGTCCGTGCATTGGAAGAAAAATCTTTGGGTCGTGTGTCTCTGCAACGGTCGTTGTCATGGCAGTATGCAATCGCTTGGCAAGCGTATGAGGATCCGATTCCATCCACATCAGTTCACGAGCTGCACTGCGAACAAATCCATGATCGACTCCATGGCTGACAAGATCCCACAGCGGATCCGCAAATCCATTTGTGTTGAGCAATCCAATTGGTTTGGAATGTCTTCCGATGACACGGCCGACGAATGTTTCGAAAAACTCTTCCCATGTTCCAAGACCTCCAGCCAAGATTGCAAATCCCGCTCCACGCTCCTCTAATTGACGCTTTCTTTCTCGCATTGAATCAACGACAATCATTTCGTCGCATCCAGTCCAACCTTGTTCGAGTTGCAGAAATTGTTCGGTGATAATGCCTGTGACATGCGCACCTGACTTCTGCGCACTTCGAGCCAACTCGCCCATCAATCCAATTCCGCCGCCTCCGTACACCAAATTCATGCCAGATTCGCCGAGTGCTTCGCCGAAGATTCGCGCAGCCGCGAGAAAGTCTTGATTGATTCCGCGTGCGCTTGCGCAGTAGACGGTGATGGCTGGACGCTGCAGAGGGGGAACCATAAGTTTCTATACGATAGTGGACGATGAATCGAGATGCGGTACCTCTTGTCGATCGAATTGCTTTCGCTGCGATCGTGGTCGCCGCAAGCGCAAGAGTCTTGATCGCATTTTCTCCGATGTTGATTTTTGATATGGATCCTGCAATCGATGCGTCGCCATTTATCGGCGCAACTCCTGTTGAAAGTGTGCTCTTGGATGCGTTGGCGTTTGGGAGTGCATCGTGGTTGCTCCTTCGGCGGATGCTTTCTGCCGACATAATCCCTTGGAATTGGATTCTGATTGCACTTGCGTGCATTCCCGCAATCATGGTGGCATTGTTCCATGGGGCAACGGATGCGGAACAACTTTGGCGCGGGTCGACTTGGGTCGCAGGAATTGCGATCGCTCTTTCCTTTATGGCACAAACTGGCGGGATGTCTGCAACTTTTTTGAGGCGAATGATTGTCGCATCACTCGCAGGAATTGCAGTGGTCTTGTGTGTGCGAGGTGTCGCTCAATTGACGAGCGAGCACATCTCGAATGTCCAGTATTACACGGCGAATCGTGATGCTTTCTTAAGGTCTCAAGGATGGTTGCCCAACTCGCCACAGACATTGTCGTATGAACGCCGGCTTTTTCAGAATGAAGCCACAGGTTGGCTTGGATTCGCAAATGTCTTCGCGACTGTTGCCGCTGGATCTGCTGTATTGATGGCGAACATAGCGATTGGGCGGGGAGTTGTTGCAGCTCGTTCTTGGTTGTGGTTTTGCACCGTTCTTTGTGCTGGTCTGGTTATCACAAGCGGATCGAAGGGCGGAGTGAGCGCATTGGCTCTTGGATTGGTTGTCAGTATTGTCGCTCGTCGTTGGAGTGCATTGGCGCGTCCGCTACTGGTGGCATTGCCGATCATCGCAGTTTGCGGAATCATTCTGCGCGGAATGATCGGCTTGCACTGGGGTGAACAAAGCCTGCTTTTCCGCTGGTATTACTTCGTCGGCGCTGTAAAAACCGTGCTTTCATCACCGTGGATTGGCGTTGGCCCCGCTGGGTTCCAATCGTCGTTTGTGCAATTTCGTCCAGTCGAATGCGTCGAAGAAGTGGTGAGTGCTCATGGCGCATTTGCAGACTGGATGATTGCATTTGGTCTTGCTGGATTTGGTCTTGTTCTTTTGCAACTCATTCTTGCGTGGTGGTCGGCACCAAATTCCCCCGCGAAGTCTTGTATGGCATCCGAAGAATTGCGTTCGACACCGATGGTGGGAGTGGTCGAACTCTCCATTGCGGCAGTGGTTCTTTCGTCGATTATCTCGATTGTCTTTGAAGCGCCAACATTGGATTCGATGGGATATGTTTGGAGATTCGCTGGCCTCGCTGCAGGATCGGTCACCACATGGGCAGTCGTCAAGATCATTGACACTGGAAGAGTTTCTGCGGATCGTGCAGTTGCAATTGGATTGTGTGGAATTGCCGCAGTCGTATTGACCCATGGTCAAATCGATATGGTGTTCTGGCTTCCAGGAAGTGCGCTGTGGGCGTGGTTGGTCTTGGGTATCGCAGCATGGTGGAATCGCTCCGATTCAGATGTCGATGCACGTGCAAAAAATTCTGAAGAAATGAACCAGCGCATTGGAGTGAATCGCATCGCGCTTGCAGCATTCGCATTGTTTTTCCTCTTGGCCGCGCTGGGATTGTTTTTCGTTGTTTCGCCCGCGTTCGTTCGGCAAGATCAAATCGCATTGCAGGCAGCGATTCATTTGAACGAAGAAGCGCAGAAGGGTTCGAGTGTTTTGCTCGCGAATGCAAGGGCTGAAACAGGAGAATCTCTTTTTCGTGCATCTCAAATTTGGCCACAAAGAACGGTCTATGCACTCCGTGCTGCCGAACAGTGGCAAGCGGCCGCGTCGTGCGATCCGCTGCCAAATGAGGCTGGTTCGTGGCTTCGCAGCGGACGCGAATCGGCGCAAAGCGTTGAAGCATTTTGGTCATGTCAATTCGCAGCGCGTTTATTGATCTCGACGATTGCAATTCGCGAAGCAGAAATTTCAAACGGTTCGTGGGAGGCAGCGCGGGATGCACTGCGAAGATTGCTCGCAATGAATCCACGCCATTCTGAAAGTTGGTTGCGCTTGGCCGAGGTGCTGAAGCAGTTGGGTGATGGTCCAGGAGCACATGCTGCATTGCAAACAGCTCTTGAAGTGAACGAAACTTTTTCGCTCGATCCACTCCGCCAGTTTTCCGCCGAACGACGCACGTGGATTGAAAATCAAATGTTGGAAGTGAAATGATTCAAGCGCGTACGATGACTTCGCCGCAACTGCGCTCGTACTGAATCTCGCGTGTCGCTGGAAAATGGCGAAGCCCTTCTTCCCGCAGTCGCGGGGCGTGATCTCGAACATATCGATCAAAATCTGCGCGGGAAGCAAACGAATACCTTGCCTCGCAACGAAGTAAAACACCGTCAATTTTAATGATTTCTGCATTCTGCGCTCCCGCCTGCACGACCTGCGCTGCATGCTCGTCGCGCATCCAAGCCAACCACTTCACAGCGATGGATGGGTCGGTAAAAGTCAAAGTTACTGTGTATCGAAAAGACATCAGTTGATTTTCGAAAGTGGCTTATTGATTTGGCTGGTCGCCTCGTCAATCGCTTCCACAACTTCAGATGGGGTATACGCGTCGCTTTTAAAAATCTCTTTGCCATCAGAATCGAGAATGACGAGCAGTGGAATCGTCACGCGGTCATACTGCTTCAGAAGCTCTCGTCCATCTATG
>CAMDEL010000072.1 GCA_945896765.1 Singulisphaera sp. GP187 | reverse complement strand
AGGTCGATCTTGTGACAGCAAGTTCAGGTTTTTGGACGGAGAAACAAGTTCGAATTGCAAGTTTTATGACTCCAACCAATGCGATGCGTTTGCGATTTCAAGCGCGCGATCTTGATGCTGGAAGTCTGGTCGAGGCTGGCGTTGATGATCTGCGCATGTTCGGATTTGATTGCACTTCCCCACGACCCGCTGATATCAATGGTGACGGCTCTGTCAACGGAACTGATCTAGCAACCTTACTTTCGCAGTGGGGCGGTCCTGGATCAGCAGACATCAATGGTGACGGAGTTGTAAGCGGCGAAGACTTGACCGTTCTGTTATCAGATTGGGGTTGAAGCAGTTGTGGTGGAATTGAGGATTGCAAATGAGTAGCGGGCAAGGTTCATCTGGAAATGTCATTGCTGCACTTTGCAGTTTCTTTATCCCTGGACTCGGGCAATTGCTGCAAGGCAGATTGCTGATTGCAATTGTGCAGTTTGTGCTCGCGGCAATTCTTTGGTGGATTCTTCTCGGCTGGATCATCCACATCTGGTCGATACTCGATGCCGCGCTGTGGACACGCCGCGGTTGATTCGAAACCTTTTTGTTCTGCTTTAACGGCTGTGGATTTTATTGACGGCTGTGACTTTTATCCCGTCCAACCAGAAAGCAAAATTGCAAGATCGAGCCCGCTGACAATGCCGTCGCGATTGATGTCTGCGAAAACACTGGATGATCCCCATGCCGAAAGCAGTGTCGCCATATCAAGCCCATTGACATGTCCATCGTGATTGAGATCGGCAGAGAGTGATCCCTGACAGGAGTCGAGTTCGAAATTCATGTCAATGTCAAGCGGTGATGAGCTGATTTGCGCAAAGCCGTCGGACCCGACTGCGTCGACTCTATAGATGCGGTACGTGCGAAGGTAATAACCATCAGTGAGACGGTGACCATGTACGGCTGCGTTTGCCCCCGCTGTGAGAATGAAGATGACGCTGGGATTCTGTCGCGCAGTGACGAGCGATTGCGGATCAATGAGCGCAACGCTTGATGTTGGAACAGGGCCGAGATCAAAGCGACCAAGCGGCGCACCAGTGGAAGAAAATTTCTGAATCGAGTCGCTTGCGCGGTCGCTGACCAACACGCGTCCGTCCGATGCAACAAGAATGTCGGTTGCATCTGCGCCGACCGCAAGTGAGCCAAAGAGCACAGGTGCGCTTCCTTCGGTCGCGCTGCGCACAATCGTTCCATCTGCGTTGATGATGAGATATGCGGAAGCTTGTCTGGCGAATGAGCGAGGAGATGTCGCAGATGAGAGTTGGATCATGGTTCCAAGAGATGCACCATCATTCAAACGCCAGCGGGTGATTCGTTTGTTGATCGGGTCAAGCACATCGCATGCAGCCAGTGAACCACTTGTTCCTGGAACCAATCGCAATTTGTTTGCAATGGGGAAACCGGATCCGCTTGGCGTGATTCGCGATAAAGCCGCCGTCGCTCTATTGAACCGAAAGAGTGCAGATTCTCCGTTGACGATTGCCGTAAGAAGTAGCGATCCATCGACTGCCGTTTCGATTGCAGAAAAAGACTGGATTCCTGCACTCGAAGGGTCGATTGTTCGCCGCTGAACTCCGCTGCGTCCATCGAGTTCAATCAAAAGCGCAGGAGAAAACTGTACGGTCCAAAGTCCAAGTGCTCCAGCAAGATCGGTGGGATCTGCAATGCCATTGCTATTGCAATCTTCACAGGAATCGATCACCCCATCGCGGTCGAGATCGCGGCTGACATTCACAATCAAATCAACTCCATCGGCCACTCCATTGCCATCGCAATCGATTTGGCATGAATCTGGAATGAAATTGCCGTCATCATCTGCGGTCAATCCACCTGCAATATCTGCAAGGTCAGGAACACTATTGCCGTTGCAGTCGATGTCGCAACTATCTGGCCGACCATTCTGATCAACATCCGCAGTACCCGCGGCAATTTGAATTGGATCGAGCACACCGTTGGCATCGCAATCTTGGCAGAGATCAGGGATGGCGTCAGCGTTGCTATCAACCAAAGCGCCACTTGCAATTTCTTCCGCATCGCTGATGCCATTGTTGTTGCAATCACTTGCAAGGCACGGTGCATTTTCGATTTCCCATCCGACGACAACCTCGGCAGTTCCACGGTGGAATCGCAAATCAATATTGGATGTTGCGCCAGAGACCACATGGCAGTAACTCATGATCGTTCCGCGCTGCACAGCGCCACTTGCGCAGGTGTCGATGCCATAATTGTGCGTGTGGAGTGTGCCGATATTGTGCCCAATTTCGTGTGTGGAAACGATGATGTCCCAGTTTCCAGGATTGGTCTGCGTTGAATCTGCGAATGATCCAATCATGTATCCAGACACGGAATAACCATAATCTGTGCAAGCAGCATTCAGCCACGCGACGCCGCCATATGGCAAATCTCGTCGGCCGGAAACAAGTTGAGCAAGGTCGCGCGTCACCCAAGTCTGATTCGCATTCCATTCATCGCGAAATGGACTCAGCGGATCTGGTTCGTTGTACAAATCATCTGCGGTGTCGAATGTCCGAATGTAATTCATGCGAAGACGAGTGTTGCAATCACGCTCGAGGATGAAACTGTTCGCCCCATAGAGTGTCAGGATGTAATCAATCGCAGCCGTTGGCGTTGCAAACACCGAAACAAATTCATAATCCGCATCGACTGCCATCTCGACAAGTCTGGGGAGAGTTGCAATATTTACACCTGTAATTGCAGCACCTGCGATGGAACCTTGATCATCAGGCCGATGCATGACACGGCAGAAGTCTTCGATCGGCGGGGCGGAAGGACGACCTTCAGGTTCCAAGTGCCAAGGTCCAGGGCGAAGTCCCTTGCTCAATTTTGCAGAATTTTCCTCAGAGCCCATCAAGACCAAGCGCTGACCGTTTGCCTCGAGCCATCCCAGACCACCGCTGGGAGAGAATGCGAGGAATCCGCTCCACAAGCCATCGAGAGATTTCGCTTTCCACATCTTGACTTGTAATGCATCCAGTTGCGTCCACGATTCCCGCCCGTGATTTCTGTGAACCACGATGCCGGTTGGCGAAACCACGCTCATCGATTCGAGTCGCAGCGTGATCGAACTTTCTGAAGTGATTGGGAGTGTGAGAAGTTCGACAACACTCGGTTCGATCTTGCCAATCGATTGAGGTGCTGCGACAAGAATGATCGATGTGAATAATGCGAGCATAGAAACGGATCCTATGTTTACATCTTGCAGCGGATCGCTAGACTTTCCAATAAGAGCAATGAAAATCTCCAAAAAAAGTCTCTGTTGCTTTGGAGTATTGACTTTCTTCTCTCTTTCGAGCTTGATGCTCTCTGGAGCGGGGGATGCTGATCCCAAAGCTTTCACCGAATCCATTCGTGGAACTGCCAGATCGGTCGAAATGATCCCTGTCGCTGCAATGCCTGGTGCAGGCAGCATTTGGATGAGCAAGATGGAAATCCCCTGGGAAGTCCTTGATATTTGCATTTATGGATTCGACAAAGTGGATGGCAAGAGCGATTCGGCAGACGCTGATGCGGTGACTCGGCCAACGAAACCGTATATCGCGATGGATCGAGGATTTGGTCACGCTGGATGGCCAGCAAATTCGGTCAGCTTCAAAAATGCAAATGGATTTTGCCAGTGGCTCTCTGCAAAGAGTGGCAAACATTATCGATTGCCGACTGTTGCAGAGTGGAAATATGCGTGCGAAATGGGAAAGATCTCCGCGGACATAGTTGGTGATTTTGCTTGGTTCGATGACAACAGCGATGGCACGACTCATAAAGTTGGAACGAAGACGGCTGACGCGCAAGGCTTGCATGATTTGTATGGCAATCTTGCGGAGTGGTGCGTGCAACCCGATGGAACAGGAGTTGTTCTGGGAGGTTCATATCGTGAAGCGAAAAATGAAATCGGATGCAGTGCTTTCGCAGTCGATTCTCCAAAGTGGAATCGCACTGATCCACAAATTCCCAAAAGTATTTGGTGGCTTGCTGACGCGGGTTGGATTGGATTTCGAGTGGTTTGTGATGGGCCAGTCGCTGCGCCCGTCGCGCCAATAAATCCCCCAGTTCCCGCAACTCCAAAGCCGCAGTGATGTAGGCTCTGATTGACTTTTCAGTGACGGATTCAAAGTTCAGTTTGAAAAACATGGAGAAAGATCCGATGTCCCAGACAGATGAAACTCGTCGTACTTTCATAAAAACTGCGGCAATTGTTGGAGTTGGCGCTGCGCTCGCGCCCTTTCCTGTTTGGGCTGGCGCGCCAGGCGATGACAGAATTAAAGTTGGACTTGTTGGGTGTGGAGGCCGCGGAACTGGCGCCGCCGCCCAAGCGCTCGCGGCAGACAAGGGTGTTGTGATCTGGGCGATGGCAGATGCTTTTCGAGATCGACTTGATTCCAGCCTCGCGAATTTGTTGAAGGAAGATGGAAAAGATCGAGTGCTCGTTCCAGCAGATCGACAATTTGTTGGTCTCGATGCGATTGATCAACTGCTGCCACTTGTGGATGTTGTTCTTCTTTGTTCAACGCCCGCATTCCGTCCAGAACAACTTGCGAAGTCTGTCGCCGCAGGGAAGAATATTTTCTGCGAGAAGCCCGTTTGCGTTGATTCTGTGGGATATCGATCTGTAAAAGAAAGCGTGCGGATTGCACGCGAAAAGAACCTCACCATCGTCAGTGGATTCTGTTGGCGCAGTTCCAGCCCCGAGCGAGCGATTTATGGCGAAATTCTCGGTGGTCGAATGGGAGAAGTTGTCAGCATCAGTGCGACCTATTTGACCGGTCCGCTTGGAACACAACCACGACAAGCAGGTTGGTCGGACTTTGATTTCCAACTTCGAAATTGGCAACACTTCGCCTGGCTTTCGGGAGATCATCTTGTCGAGCAAGCCGTTCATTCGATCGACAAAATCAACTGGGCGATGGGTGGAAGGCATCCGACGAAGTGCACTGGAATTGGAAGCCGATTCTGCCGGGAAGATGTTCCAGAACGCGGCGATATTTATGACAATTTCTCGATCATCTATGAATATGAAAATGGTCCGCGCTGTGTCTTGACCACTCGTCAGCAAGCGAATTGTTACAACAACAATGACGATTGGATCAACGGCACAAAGGGTTATGCGTGGGTGAATGGTTGGGGACCAACGCACTGGATTAAGGATTATTCTGGCAAGACGATTTGGCAGTATCCAAAAGATGGCCCGACTCCTGATATGTATCAAGTCGAACATGACACGCTCTTCAAGTCCATTCGCGAACATCGAACAGTCAACGAAGGAGAGTTCATGGCGGATTCGTGCTTGATGGCAATCATGGGTCGAATGTCCGCATATTCTGGCAAGCAGGTCACGTGGGAAGAGGCGACCACATCGGGAGAAAGTCTCACGCCGAAATCGTTCGCCAATCCGATGCCAATTCTGAAGGCACCGCATCCTGGTGTCAGCCCAACAACTGCAGCCTGAAAAACTTGGAAAGAAAAACGCAATGGTAAAAATCAATCGCAGAGAATTTGTAAAGAGCACTGCTTGGACAACACTTGCAATCGTTGGTGTCGGAGGATTGGTTTCCAGTAACGCAAGTGCGGCTCGATTGGTGGCGGCACGCGGAAAGCGCGAGATCAGAATCGGCGTGATCGGATGCGGTGGCCGCGGAACTGGTGCCGCGGGTAATGCTCTTGAAGCTTCGCCTGACGCGCGCATCGTTGCATACGGCGATCTCTTTCCAGAACGCATCACATCTGCGCAGTCTGGGCTCGAATCATTTGGTGAAAGAGCGAAGGTCGCTTCGGCTCAATGTTTCACTGGATTTGATGCCTATCAAGGGGTCATTGCGGTTCCTTGCGATTATGTCATCTTGGCGACTCCGCCTGGATTTCGTCCGATTCATTTTTCTGCGGCAGTTGCTGCGGGGAAAAATGCCTTTGTCGAAAAACCTGTGGCGGTCGATCCAACTGGAATCCGAACCATGCTCGCCGCATCTCTCGAAGTCGATGCGAAAAAATTGCGTGTCGCAGCTGGAACGCAGCGCCGCCACGAATGGTGCTATTTGGAAGCAATGCAACGAATCAAAGATGGTGCCATTGGGCGCATCGTTGCAGCGCGTGTTTTCTGGAACATGGGAAGCCTCTGGAATGTTCCGCCTTTAATCATGCGAAGCGATGTGGAAAATCAAGTTCGTAATTGGCTCTATCACACGTGGCTTTCGGGCGATCACATTGTTGAACAGCATGTGCACAATATCGACGTCGCAAATTGGGCGATGGAATCGCATCCTTCGCGCTGCGTCGCAGTTGGAGGTCGTCAGTCACGCACCGATCAGCGCGAATTCGGAAATATTTTCGATCACTTCGCAGTTGACTTCGAATATCCACACGCAGAAGGCGATACGGAGCCAAGATTCGCACTCAGTATGGCGCGGCAAGAAGAGGGCACCGCTGGTCGAGTGGAAGAAGTCATTTATGGAACAACAGGAGTTGCGCGACTCACCTCTGGATCTGCGCAGATCACTGGCGAAAAGCCGTGGACCTTCAAGGGGCCGAACAATAATCCATATGTGCAGGAACATATTGATTTGCAGAAGGCAATTCTTGATGGCACTCCGCTGAATGAAACGAAACAGGTTGCAGAGAGCACGATGAGTGCGATTATGGGTCGAATGGCCGCTTATTCTGGCGCAGAATTCACTTGGGAAGCAGCGCTTTCTGATCCGATGAATTTGATGCCGCCTTCGTTGCAGTTTGGTCCGCTCCTTCAAGCGCCAGTGGCGATACCTGGCCGCGGCGGCTGCTAGTCGAATCGACAAGCGCATTCCATCCACTGGTGACAGTGATTGTCGGAGTGTTTTGTCCAGATGATTTTATCTCTACGACTCTCGCTTGAAAATCTCCAATAGACACAGCACCCAGCGCGTTGTGCAAGTCGGATACGTGCGTAAGCAATTCTGGTCCGCCCACGCAGAGCGCAGTTGAAAGTGCATCGGCGACTGCTCCATTGCGACAGATAACCGTTGCCGCAATGCGCCGAGTGACTGCGTGACCTGTTCGAGGATCGATCACATGCGAATATCGAATTCCATTTGCATCAAGATGCTGCGACTCGTCGCCACTTGTCGAAACACATTGATTGCGCAGAATCAGTCTGCATGATGGAACTCCTTCAATTCCAGATTCGACGTCGATCATCCATCCATCGCTACCAGCGGGCGCATCGCCACAGGCAATGTCGCCTGCAAGCGAACACATCGCAACAGTTGTTCCCAGTGTGCGAAGAGTCTCCAGAGCAGCTTGTGCGGCGATCCCTTTGCCGATTGCTCCGAAGTCCAAACGAATTCCAGGACGCAAGAACGTGAGCGTTGGGCCTTGTTGATTTGC